>CANHLB010000177.1 GCA_947461335.1 Burkholderiaceae bacterium
CCTGCGGGCGCTAAGCCTTTGGTATTGAAGCGAGGGTTACGGCCTTTATCAAGTGGGCTGCCAAAGTAATTATCAGGAGTAATTAAGGAAGCTGCTGGTTGATATTCTTGTTCATCGTCGTAGTGAGAAATAAAGCCAACAGGTTTATTGAGAATCACAGTAATGCGGGAGGCTTGTTGAGCTTTCGCCCCAGTTTGCAACTCAATTTTTTGATGGCGAAATGCACGCACGCCCAGTTCATTGACCACTTCTCCATCAACTGTAACCAAGCCTTGTTCAATATAGGAGTCTGCTTCACGTCGAGAACACAAGCCCAACTCAGATAGCAATTTAGAAACGCGTACTTTTTCTTCCATGTATCCATTATCAGGCAATTGCTGGCTTGGGCCGATAAAGGCACCTATCAGACCCTAAGAAAGGGATCGCTTATAAGGGTTTGCTTCTTCGCCTGGTGGATTTTTAAAGCGCTTATGAACCCAGTAGTATTCAGCTGGACGAAGAAGAATTTCTTTTTCGAAATAGCGATTTAAGCGAGCGGTATCTGTTTTTGGATCAAGCCCTGGAAAATCTTCTAAGGGCTTCCCAATTTCACAAAGATAGCCCGATTCATCTGGTTTCAAGGTTGTAGTCATTAAGCAAACATCTGCCCCAGTAATTTTGGCTAAGCGAGACACAGCTGTGATGGTGCTAGTTTCAATACCAAAAAAAGGAACAAACTCAGAATCTTTTATGCCTAGATCAATATCTGGAGCGATGATGATGAAATCGCCGTTGCGAATTTCTCGAATGATTTCTTTCGAGTTACCTTGACGATCAATAGAGTTCCCGCCAAAGCGATTGCGCCACTCAATAATTTTCTTATTAAAGAAGGGATTTTTCATTCTTTGGAAAAAGCCCGATGTACGTGGCCAGTGCTGTTGTTTTGCAAGGGCGCTCAGAATAATGCTACCTTCGATTCCCGTGAAATGCATGTTGACTAAAATTCTAGGTTTTTTGCTCGTAAGATCTACAGCGGATTTCACCTCAATCATGTCACTAAGCTGTTTTCTGCTGCCTAACCAAATAATACTTTTTTCAACTATGCTCCGACCAAGCAGGCGCCAATGTTGTTTGCTCAGAATATCAATTTCTACTGTATTAAGTTTAGGAAAACATAAATGCAAGTTAGTTTTTACTACTTGATTTCTATCTCCTGGAATACGGGCCGCAAAGTAGCCTAAGCCATAGCCAATGGACACTAATAGCTTATAAGGCAAAAGGGAGAGAAGCTTGAGAAGAGCTACTCCTGCATGATTGGAAAAAGTTTTGAGCAAGCGAGCTTTACTCAGAATCGTAGCGAGTTAAAGTTTTTTTGTAGCGAGTTTGCATCTCTTCAATAGAACTGCATGACATCCCTAAATCTTTTACAAGCCCAGTATCTAGGCGATATGCCCAACCATGCACAGTAAGGTCTTGACCACGTAACCAGGCATCTTGAACAATGGTGGTTTCACACACATTGACGACTTGTTCGATTACGTTGAGTTCGCAAAGGCGGTCTTGACGTTTGGGTGTAGGCAAAACCTCTCCTAAATAACGCTCATGTTTTTGGTGCACATCTTTGACGTGACGCAACCAATTATCTGCAAGACCGATACGGCGATCGCTTAGTGCGGCATGAACACCTGCGCAGCCATAATGCCCAACCACCAAGATATGTTTGACCTTGAGCAAGTCAATAGCAAACTGAATAACAGATAAACAATTTAAGTCTGTATGGACAACAACATTAGCCACGTTGCGATGAACAAATAGCTCGCCTGGCAAAAGATCAACAATTTCATTAGCAGGAACCCGACTATCGGCGCAACCAATCCAAAGGTATTCGGGTGCTTGTTGGCTAACTAGGCGCTTAAAGAAATCAGGGTCTTTGGCGACCATGCCTTCAGCCCAGTCGCGATTTTTAGTAAATAGGTGATCTAATGTTTTAGCGCTCTTCATAATCATGGTTTAAGTTTAAAGTACTTTAATGACACCCATTTGGATAAAACAAACCCCTAACGGAATTACGTTAAACCTGCATTGTCAGCCAGGAGCAAAGCTCACTAAGGTGGTTGGATTGCATGATGGTTGCCTCAAAATTTCTCTTCAAGCACCTGCATTAGAAAATAAGGCAAATGAGCTACTATTGGCCTGGCTTTCAAAACAGCTGAAGATTCCACAGAAACAAATTCAATTTATCTCTGGGCAAAATAGCCGAAAGAAGCGAGTAGAAATCTGGGGCGCGATTAGTCTTGAGCAAATTGTTGCGGTACTTAAACCCTAAGTTACCAGAAGATCGCCCACAAGATCCCTAAAATCAAGACCCATTTGCCGATGTAATAAACAGAGCGATGTGAGGCTTTGAGTTTTTTGGCTTGTGCCCTAAGGTGGTAGAAGTATTTAAATAAGACGTTTACAAAACCTACTTTTTCGCCTTCAACGTTCTGAGATGCGGCAGCGCTCATCACATGGCGACCAAACCAGCGATTGAGCCATTGCACTACCTTTGTATAAACAGGCCTTTCAACATCACAAAACAGCACTATGCGCTGATGATCAGTCTCATTGGCAGCAAAGTGAATATAGGTCTCATCAAACATTACCGGTTCGCCATCTTTCCAAAAATAGCGCTCTCCATCAACCTCAATAAAGCACTTGGGATCATTTGGCGTTACTAGACCAATGTGATAGCGCAATGAGCCAGCATAAGGGTCACGGTGACGTACTAAGGTAGCTCCAGGGGGCAAAGATGCAAACATTGCCGCCTTTACAGAGGGAATGGATTTGAGCAGGGCTACCGTTTTAGGGCAGCTCGCTTGAGCTGAGGGGAGATCTTTTCCATACCAGTAAAGGTGGAAACGCTTCCAGCCTGTCCTAAAGAAGGAATTGAAGCCGATATCGTTGTAGCCTGTTGCTGTAGTGATGGCGCCATCTGCGTTCAATGAAAGGGCTTCTTGGCGAATGATTTCCCAGTGATCTTGTAAAGGCTTCATTTCAGGAAACTGGCTTACTGGAATAAATGCACTGGCTTTTACCTTAGAAAATAAATATAACAGTGTATTGATTGGTGCTAAAAGCACTTGGTAGTCCATTAGCGATCTCACGACTCCAAAGCGGACTCTCCCCCTGAAATAAACATAAATAGCTGAGGCTATAAAAATAAAAAAGACGATGTGACGAATTTGCATGAGACTTGCCAATCTAAGGTAACCACTAGCATTTTAATTAGTCTATAGACCCTTGACAGACTATTTCTTCAACGAGGATGCTCATATACTTAGTAAAGACAGGTTTAGGTGCCCGATTAGGGTTTATGTGGAGATTGAAGCAAGGAAGATCGTATGAATGGGTTTACAAAATGGCTCTTAAGCCTTGTTTTAATTGGGTTAGTGGGTATTTCAGCTTATACTTGGATTATGCTGACATGGAGCTACGGAAACGGAGAGCGTGCAGGATATGTTCAGAAATTCTCTAATCGGGGCTATATTTGCAAAACTTGGGAGGGTGAGATGGCGATGGTTTCCATGCCAGGAACCATGTCAGAGAAATTCCTCTTTACGGTGCGTGAAGATGCCGTAGCGCAAAAAATAAATGCTAATCTAGGCAAAAAAGTAGCTCTAAAATACGAACAGCACATTGGCCTGCCAACAACTTGTTTTGGGGATACAGAATATTTTGTTTCAGATATAGTGGTTTTAGATGAATAATTTGTAGTAGTAGTAAAAATTGCTGTGACGCAGCTTTATTTTTGTAATTTTTTGTGGTTAAAATCATGTAAGCGTAATGTGCGCTGACATCAATATCTATAAGGAGCTTCACTTGAACAAAGCCGAACTAATCGCAGCGATTGCTGACGACGCGGAGATCTCTAAAGCAAAAGCTGAATTCGCATTGAATTCAGCAATTGAGAACATCATCAAAGCTGTTACCAAGGGCGACTCAGTACAACTGATCGGTTTCGGTACATTTGCATCTGGCAAACGTGCTGCACGTATGGGTCGTAACCCAAAAACTGGCGAGCCACTCAAA
>CANHLB010000178.1 GCA_947461335.1 Burkholderiaceae bacterium
CGAATCCGCTTGCCATCTTCAGCATGGCAGGATGCGCAAGAAAAATCCATTGGCCCACCTTGGAAAAAGAAAGCCCGCTTACCAAGCTCATACATTTCTTTTTCTTTTGGATGATTGGTGCTCACCTTTATCTTGTCCCCCTTAGATTGGGTGACTACGTAAGCAACAATAGCCTCCATATCTTTTTTAGGGCCCTTCTGAAAAGGCGCATCAATCATTTCCTGAGGATCGCGACCTTGCAGCACTTGCATACAAGTCATCAAACGGGACTCAAGATCTTGAACTTTATTGGTGTCTTTAAAGTAGCGGGGCAATTGCGCTGCTGCACCCTTGACTACCCCAGGCCCTAAGCCTAAGTCACACTTTTCTAAAGTGGCGTTCTTAGGACCAGCAGGCTTTTTCCACAAATCCTCGCCAGCCGCCTCATAAAGTTCTGAAGGATTACCATCTGCAATCATCTCGCGATATTTCGCAATATCGTCAGTTGCACTCTTTTGTGCCAAAACGGATGATGTCATTGTTAATAAAGCAGCCAACACGCCTGAGGCTAGCCCTAAAGTTAATTTACGCTGCATTTGCAACCCTTTCAAAACCGATGAGATGGTGAAGATTTATTTAGTGAATAAGCAAATTAGGAAGCAGTCGCTTCGTCAGTACGCTTATCGCCCTTACTATCTACCCAGCTCACAACAATCTTGTCACCCTTGGCACCCTTGTATTTGAAGTTTAAGAATGGATCCTTAGAAACCGCCGGTCCAAACTGGCCATTCAATACATCTTTACCATTTGCTTTGACATTAATTGTGCTGATGAACCATGCAGGAATAGTTTTTCCGGCTGCGTCTTTGCGCTGACCAGATTCCATATCGTGCTTCATCAAAATTTTCACATCTACAACTCCACCGCTCTCAGCAGCTCTAACGCGCATTGGATCAGCCATGATTTCCTCTTTTTAATCTAGTTATTCGTTAATAGTGTTTATTTGGATTGAAAGTGATTAACCGCCGCAACCACCTAAAGTGACTTTTATTTCTTTAACCGCCATAAGCCACTTGCCATCTGCTTTAACCAAGCCGTATACATTGGAGGTTTGACCCATTTTGATACGAGTAGTAACAAATGATTCTGTACCAGCAGGAATAAAAAATTGTGCGGCCAAACTACTTGGGTTTTTCTCAACCAAGATAGCCATTTGCTCTGCTTTAAGGGTCGTTGTAATTCCCACTGGAACTACTGCGCCATTCTCTGCAATATCAGGAGCATTTAAAGTGATGGCGCCGGATTTATCTGGAGTCCCAGCGCCCAGGATTTTAAATACTTCATCAAGGCTTTTGCCTTCAAAAGCAGCCTTATTCCACTCTTGTGCTTGGGCTACGCTAATAAGACCGGCAGAGGCCATCAAGCCAAAAACGGCTGAATATTTCAATAAACTGCGTCGCTGCTGATTCATAAAAACTCCTTTAATAATCTCTTACTTTGAATATATTATCTGCTTTCCAATAATGCATGCCACTAATTGCTTAGGTACCCATTATTTACCACCAGAAAGCATCCAAACTACTAATGTCTTTCGATCCTCATCGGATAATTGAGGCTGCGGCGGCATTGGAATCGCACCCCACACCCCTGAGCCTCCATTTTTGACCTTAGCCATGAGCTTTTCTTGAGCCCCGCCTTGACCTTGGTATTTCGCTGCAATATCTGTAATCGATGGGCCCACCAACTTCGCATTAGGTGCATGACAAGCGGAGCAGTTCTCGCTCTTAAATAAGGCTGCAGGTCCTTTCAAGTTTTGGCTATGGGTATCTGATGCATGAGCCAAACCTTCACCAGCCGATCCAGGTAATTTGGCGAGCGGTGGCTTGGTTGAATCAGAGCCCCGATAAGGTCCATAAAGACGATTTTGCTCTGCAATATTGCCATGAGCATTTCTAGCAAAGTCGGGCAAGCTTGACCCGATTTGAACAAACTTGACGCAATTATTCATGCAAGCAGAGCCATTCACATCTGGCTTACCGTTCACACTCCAAAAGCCATGATTTCGAGTCATACCGTTACGGTTCGGCATTTTTTTCTGCACTTCTGCAATATTGCTATTGCTCAAGACAAAATCATCCGGAACGATTTCACCTAAGCTCAAAATAAATGCAACTAGCGCATACGTATCATCTGGGGTTAGTGACCTTGGAGCATTCCATGGCATAGCACGATAAATATAGTCCCATAAAGTGGAAACTGTAGGGACTTTCATCAAGGTCGTACGTTGTGGTTGCTTCCGATCCGCCAGCGAGGCAACTTTTCCAGTCTTAATATCATCAGCTGTAGTTCCACCAGCAATGGGGGTGAAGATCTCATTAGACTCGCCAAATACCCCATGGCAACTAGCGCATTTCGATTCCCAGATGACTTGCCCCTGCGCAACGGAACCTGATCCCTTTGGCAAGCCCTTAAAGTCAGGACGCACATCTATATCCCAAGCGATCACTTCCGCCGGCGTTGCATTGCGACCAATCCCAGGAAACTGAGAGCCTTGGGTACTTTGCGCATAAGTAAGCTGGGCAGAAAATACTGCCAGACTGACAAGTACTAGGCGAGTAAATGATTTATCCAACTTGCACATTACTCACCTCGCCGTTTGAATCTAGCTTCCAAGACTGAATTGCATTGTTGTGATAAATCGAACGATTTCCTCTAGCATCACGCAGTATCTTGATAGAAGGCTGTATATAACCGGTGTCATCAATCGCTCTGGACTGCAAAATTGCTGGTGATCCGTCCCAGACCCAATCGATATTGAAGCGGGTAATCGATTTAGTCAAAATTGGCGTCTCTAAGCGGGCAGTACGCCAGTTATTGCCGCCATCAAATGAAACATCTACGCGTTTGATCTTCCCTCTACCAGACCAAGCCATACCACTGACGTTATAAAAACCTTTATCTAGCAATTGCTGACCGCCTGATGGTGTGGTGATAACCGATTTACATTCTTGAATTGATGCATATTGACGATGCATACCATCTGGCATAAGTTCAATATAGTGAACTGCCTCATCTTTACTGTTCCAGGGCATATCTCCTACTTCAAGACGACGCAACCACTTCACCCAGCTAACACCCTGCACACCTGGCACTACAAGACGTAATGGAAAGCCATTCTCAGGACGTAGCATCTCACCATTCATACTCCAGGCAACGATCGTATCATCCAAACAGCTGTCCAGATTAATGGTGCGGGTCATACCTGACCCATCCCCACCTTCAGCCAGGAGGAACTTGCCTTTTTTCAAGTCAGCGCCGCACTCCTCAAGCAAAACCTTGAGGGGCACACCTGTAAATTCACAGCAAGATAACATGCCGTGGGTGTACTGCACTGTTGGTACAGCTACGTTGCCCCACTCTAAGCCAGTATTAGCACCGCACTCAATGAAGTGTGTACGCGAAACTGAAGGCATTCTCATTAAGTCATTCATGGTAAAGACACGGGCATTCTTAACCATGCCATTCACCATCAAACGATGTGTCTCTGGATTAAGGTTGTACCAACCCTGATGATGGCGCTCGAAGTGCAAACCGTTTGGCGTAATCGTTCCAAATAAACCCTGTAGCGGTGTAAATGCCACTGAAGCAGCGGATACCCGTGTTAAACCTGGTGATTCACGGCGTATGAGATTTGCTTCATAGATAGATGGCACTCCATATGGCATTGTCGCCACGTTCTTCCCAAGGGTAGTTTGCCATTCTTGCTTTTCTAAGATCGCTGGGTCGCCTTCACCGGCAGCAAATGCCGTTGGAACAGCAAATCCAGCAGCACCCCCTAAGGCTGAGAAGAAACCTTTACGCAGAAAGCCGCGGCGAGTTTCATCAAGCCCATTGGCATTGATATCAGCAATGAGCTCCTGAGGTATGAAATGCTCTGGCGCTTTAACCAGGCGCGCTCTATTAATAGGTTTCTCAACCGTTGAAATATCCTGAGCACTTAATTCAATTTGCTTCTTAGTCATTTGACCTTTGCTTGAGAATACATCCTCTAAA
>CANHLB010000179.1 GCA_947461335.1 Burkholderiaceae bacterium
CTACTTACTTTTGGACTCATCAATCCAGATAGATTGATCAGAATCCCATTTTAAAAAGAAGCAGCTGTGTTCGCCAGTGTGACAAGCAATTCCATCTTTTTGCTCCACCATGAGCAAGATCGTATCGCCATCACAATCCAAGCGAATTTCTTTTACTTTTTGAGTGTGGCCTGACTCTTCACCTTTATGCCAAAGTTTTTGCCGAGAACGTGTCCAGTAAACTGCCTCGCCCAAACGCAAGGTGGCCAATAAAGCATCACGATTCATCCAGGCCATCATTAAGACATCCTTACTGCCGACCTCTTGTGCAATGACTGGAACTAAACCTTGCTCATTCCAAGTCACCGCTTCTAATAAAGATTGGTCTTGTGAGTTTTTATTCGTATCTGACATTTGTTCAATTTTGACAGAATTGTTAAGCGCCAAGCAAATAAGTAGTCTCCTAGGATCTAATGCAATAACCCGCCCGCACTCATGGACACTTACCATTTTTGTGTGTATGATGTGTATGAATTTATCATTTGCGAATGAAAAGCAAAGAACTGATTAAGGCATTAGAAAAAGATGGCTGGGTATTGCGGGGCTCAAAAGGCTCTCATCATGTTTTTAATCACCCCCATAAAGCTGGGCATATCACCATTCCTCACCCCAAAAAGGATTTAGGGATCGGATTAGTTCAAAAGCTACTAAAACAAGCAGGAATCAAATAGAGGAATCATCATGAAATATCCAATTGCGATTGAACCAGGTGGAGATAAGTTGACGTGGGGCGTAATCGTTCCTGACTTACCTGGCTGCTTCTCAGCCGCTGACAGCGGAATTGATGAGGCCATTGAAAATGCCAAAGAAGCGATTGAGCTTTGGATTGAGTCTGCGTTAGATGCCGGTGAAGATGTACCGAAGCCTAGCTCAATAACTACTCTACAGAAGAAGAAAGAATTCAAAGGATATATCTGGGCAATTGCCGAGATCGACCCCGCCTTATTGTCAGACGATATCGAAAGAGTAAACATCTCTTTACCCAAAAGAGTGTTGGCAAGATTGGATGCAAAAGCTAAATCAGCTGGTGAAAATCGCTCCGCCTTTATCGCTCATATGGCGATCAGTGCTTAAAAGTTCTCGCTAAATTCGCACCGGAATTCCTTGGGCAGCCATATAGTCTTTTGCCTGCCCGACGGTATATTCGCCATAGTGGAAGATGCTGGCGGCTAGAACAGCATCTGCATGGCCCTTAGTAATTCCATCAACCAAATGCTGTAAATTGCCAACGCCGCCTGAAGCAATAACCGGAATAGAAACTGCATCGCTTACGGCTGCAGTAAGGGCCAAATCAAAACCATCTTTGCTGCCATCTCGGTTCATGCTGGTAAGCAAGATTTCACCAGCGCCCCTTTTAGCTACTTCACTAGCCCACTTAACGACATCAATCCCAGTAGCTGTTCTGCCGCCATGAGTAAAGACTTCCCAATGGCCAGCATCAGTTTGTTTTGCATCAATCGCCACCACAATGCATTGTGAGCCGTAATAAGCGGCTGCGTCAGAAACTAAATCTGGATTAGCTACTGCAGAGGAATTCATACTCACTTTATCGGCACCAGCATTTAAAAGCCGTCGTACATCGGCTACTGCCCGCACCCCACCCCCAACCGTTAGAGGAATAAATACTTGTGAAGCAACAGCCTCAATGATGTGCAAGATGAGATCGCGACCATCAGAAGTTGCCGTGATATCTAAAAAAGTAAGTTCGTCAGCCCCTTGAGTGTCATAACGTTTAGCAATTTCTACTGGATCACCTGCATCTCGCAAGCCAACGAAATTAACACCCTTAACAACGCGCCCTGCTGTGACATCAAGGCATGGAATAATTCGCTTGGTTAACACTAGATCATTTTCTTTGCGTACTTGAGTGTTAACTCGTCTGCATATTTCTGGGCAGCAGCCAGATCAAGATCACCGGCATAGATAGAGCGCCCAGCAATCACGCCCATCACACCCTCTTCTTCAGCCTTGCATAAGGCGTCAATATCTTGATTGTTCGAAAGGCCGCCGCTGGCGATTACTGGAATACGAATCGCTTGCGCCAGCTTAACAGTAGCATCAATATTGACGCCCTTGAGCATGCCATCGCGACCAATGTCGGTATAGATAATGGCTTCTACACCCCAGTCTTCAAACTTCTTGGCAAGGTCAATTACTTCGTGACCAGTAATCTTGCTCCATCCATCGGTAGCTACTTTGCCATCACGTGCATCTAAACCAACCATGACCTGACCAGGAAAAGCAGTGCAAGCATCCTGTACGAAGCCAGGATTTTTTACTGCAGCTGTTCCAATAATTACTGTACTTATACCGTCATCCAATAAACGTTCAATCGTTTCGAGGTCACGAATGCCGCCACCTAATTGAACAGGAATCTCATTACCAACTGCTTTAAGAATAGATTTAATGGCCGATTCATTTTTAAGCTTACCTGCAAATGCGCCATTGAGATCGACTAGATGTAAACGACGTGCCCCCTTACTAATCCAGTGCAGCGCCATTGCGCCGGGGTCTTCTGAGAAAACCGTAGCTTTATCCATATCGCCTTGTTCAAGTCGAACACAGTGGCCATCTTTAAGGTCTATTGCGGGAATCAGCAGCATAACTAAGAGTTAAAAATATTAAGGTTGCCAAGAAACAAAATTTTGATAAAGCTTTAAACCGTATTCTGCACTTTTTTCTGGATGAAATTGTGTTGCAAAAATGTTATCTCGTGCCACAGCAGAAGTAAACCACTCCCCATATTCCGTAGAGCCAGCAATGTCTTCTTTACGCTGCGGTACAACATAGTAGCTATGAACAAAATAAAAGCTCGTTAAATCAGGAATACCAGCCCATAAAGGGTGTTTAGAGTCCTGACGGACCTGATTCCACCCCATGTGAGGAACCTTGAAAGCAGAGCCATCGGCCTGTTTTTTGCCGGCCAGCTCAAAACGACGCACCTCGCCAGGGATGAGTCCTAGACAGGGGGTCCAAGGATCTTTTGCGTCAACACGCACTTCAGCGCTCCGATCAAATAGCAACTGCTCACCTACACAAACACCAAGCAATGGTTTATTTTTGGATGCCTCTAATAAAGCCTCTAAAAGCCCTGATTCTTCCAGATGCTTCATACAATCTGGCATAGCTCCTTGACCGGGAAGCACAACGCGATGTGCAGAGCGAATTTCTTCTGGCTGGTGCGCAATCACCACATTGTCATCAGGTGCTACATGATGAAATGCTTGATATACAGAACGGAGGTTGCCCATTCCATAATCTACGATCGCAATAGTTTGCGCCAATTTAGCTGATCTTTCGCTGTTGTCTTCTGAGAAACTGTGGAGTGTCTAAATTAGAGACTACCTTTAGTCGAAGGAACTGCACTAGGTGCCCGTGGATCAATGGCTAGAGCCATTCGCAAGGCACGGCCAAAAGCTTTGAACACGGTTTCAATTTGGTGGTGGGCGTTAATGCCGCGCAAATTATCAATATGCAAAGTCACTCCAGCATGATTTACAAAACCACGGAAGAACTCAATACTGAGATCAACATCAAAGTCACCTACTCGAGCGCGAGTAAATGGCACGTTGAATTCGAGACCAGGTCGACCAGAAAAATCGATTACGACGCGCGAGAGGGTTTCGTCCAAGGGAACATAGGAGTGCCCGTAACGAATAATGCCCGCCTTATCACCTACCGCCTTAGCAAAGGCTTGACCCAAGGTAATTCCGACGTCTTCGACTGTATGGTGATCATCAATATGGGTATCGCCATTAGCAACCACTTTCAGGTCAATCATGCCGTGACGAGCAATCTGATCTAGCATGTGGTCTAAGAATGGCACACCTGAGGCCAGCTCGGCTTTACCAGTACCATCTAAGTTGATGGAAATTTGAATTTTGGTTTCCGAAGTGTTTCGGGTAACGTCGGCTTGCCGCATTTCATTGCGCCGCGAGGCGAAGTGTTGATTGAAGCCTCATAATATCATTCCTAGAAGATATATAAATGCAG
>CANHLB010000180.1 GCA_947461335.1 Burkholderiaceae bacterium
ATCGTTCGATGTATTACGCAATGGGTTACCAAGAGAAGGATTTCTCAAAGCCAATGGTGGGCGTTGCCAATGGCCACTCAACCATTACTCCTTGTAATAGTGGATTGCAAAAATTAGCTGACGCTGCTGTAGAAGCGCTTGAAGAGGCTGGTGCAAAAGCACAGATCTTTGGAACCCCTACTGTTTCCGATGGCATCGGCATGGGTACCGAGGGTATGAAATATTCCCTCGTCTCTCGCGAAGTGATTGCTGACAGTATTGAAGTTTGCGTCAATGGTCTTTGGCAAGATGGTGTAGTAGTGATTGGTGGTTGCGATAAAAATATGCCAGGTGGCATGATGGCAATTGCCCGCACCAATGTTCCTGCCATTTATGTTTATGGTGGCACGATTAAACCTGGTCACTACAAAGGCAAAGAACTCAATATTGTTTCGGCCTTTGAAGCAGTTGGTGAATTTACTTCCGGTAGATTAAGCGCAGAAGATTTAAAAGGTGTTGAAGAGAACGCTTGCCCAGGCAGCGGTTCCTGTGGCGGCATGTACACAGCAAATACGATGAGCTCCTCTTTTGAGGCTCTAGGAATGAGCCTGCCCTACTCCTCAACCATGGCGAACGTGGATGAGGAGAAAGTGGTCAGTGCCGCTGAATCAGCTCGGGTCCTAGTGGAAGCAATCAAAAATAATTTACGTCCACTCGATATTATTACTAAAAAATCGATTGAGAATGCGGTAAGTGTCATCATGGCAGTAGGCGGCTCAACCAATGCTGTACTGCATTTCCTAGCTATCACCAGCGCTGCAAAAATCGATTGGACCATTGATGATTTTGAGCGTATTCGTCAGCGTGTTCCCGTCATCGTCGATATGAAACCCTCTGGCACTTATTTAGCTACTGACTTACATCAAGCTGGTGGGATTCCACAGGTCATGAAAATCCTGTTGGATGGTGGATTACTTCACGGCGATTGCATGACCATCACTGGCAAAACGATTGCAGAGGTATTAAAGGACATTCCATCAGTACCGCGGGCAGATCAAAAGGTCATTCGCACTTTAGATAACCCTTTATATAAGCAAGGTCACCTGGCCATCCTGAAGGGCAATATTTCACCTGAAGGCTGTGTGGCTAAGATCACAGGGCTTAAGAATCCATCAATCACTGGCCCAGCCCGTGTATTTGATTCTGAAGATGATGCGATGGCAGCCATCATGGCTCAAAAAATTAAAGATGGGGATGTTGTCATCATTCGCTATGAGGGGCCTAAAGGCGGTCCTGGTATGCGTGAGATGCTGGCGCCTACCTCCGCGCTTGTTGGCCAAGGCTTAGGAGAGACTGTAGGCCTCATCACAGATGGTCGTTTCTCTGGTGGGACCTGGGGTATGGTTGTCGGGCACGTAGCTCCTGAGGCATATGTAGGCGGCGTGATTGCCCTCATCAATGAAGGTGACTCAGTCACAATCGATGCGCATAAGCTGCTCATTCAACTCAATGTGAGCGAAGAAGAGATTGCCAAGCGTCGTGCAGTTTGGAAGCAACCCAAGCCACGCTATACCCGCGGCTTGCTAGCCAAATACGCTAGCCTTGCCAGCAGCGCTAGTAAAGGTGCGGTAACAGATCTAGACTTAGATTTAACTTAAATTGATCTAGCGCTAAAACAAAAGCCCCTGAATAAAACCAGGGGCTTTTTTATTACCAAGCACTAACTAGTTAATGTTTAATGGCACCAGTACTGCCCATTGCATTCACAGGCATCTTCACCTCTAGTTCACCAGCCTTAGCGAATTTGAGTTTTACAGGAACAGTCTCACCAGCAGTCAATGGCGCCTTAATGTTCATGAACATGAGGTGTAAGCCGCCTGGCTTTAATTCCACTGCACCACCTGCGGGTACGGCGATATCTTTCACTTGACGCATCTTCATTACATTGCCTTCCATCGCCATTTCATGTAATTGCACTTCACCAGCAACAGGTGAACTTGCAGATAGCAATTGGTCTACACTGGCGCCCTTATTTTCAATCTTCATAAAACCACCTGCCACCTGTTGTCCAGGAACAGTAGCACGGGTATAAGCATTTTCAACCTTTATTGCATTGGTCGTAACAGTTTGTGATACGTTCTGCGCCAGCGTCGAAGCACTAAAAGTCATTCCAAGAACAGTACATATAACTGCGAATAGATTTGATTTCATTTCATTCCCTTTTGTTGATATATTTTAAAGTCCAAGATACTTTCCGAGATCTTTTTCAAATTGCGCTTGCTCGCTCATGCGTATAAAAAACCCAATAGGCACTTCTTTGTTTGCACTTTTCAAGGCCAGATTGTGCTTACCTGTTCCACTACGATGTAGCTTTGTCCAAACAGTATTAAATTCATCGGTCTGAATTTTCCCGCCCCAACTTTTTTCAATCAATAACTGCTTCCCATTGATAGTGATCTTTTCATAATCTAAGGCATGACGTGAATACACATATAAGGCAATTGTTAAAGCCGTAATCTCAATCGCAGTAAAGATGATGATCATCCAAACACCAATAAATAAAAAAGAGCCTGCAACTAAGAGCGAAAAGCTAACAATTGATAAATAGAAAAGTCCCACCTGTCTAGGTGAGAAGGAACAGTTTCTTTTCATTAGCCAAGTGTGCATTAAGACGCTCAAATCTCGTTAACTCTTTAAAAATATTAACTACCAATAGACAATTGGGACTGTAGCTGCTGAAAGTTAACGAGTCCAGTCTTGCGCGTCACTTTCCCATTCTTATCAATCAAAATCGTAGTGGGCGTTTCACCACGCCATTTAGGATCAATCTCGAAGCGCAAACGATCATCAAATGGTGCTGCTACGTAATAGTTATTTGCCTTTTCTAGGCCGGCCTTATTCAGCATCTTTTGCATGCTTTCAGGAGAAACATCATCTACCTGAATAAAAATGACTTTGGCATTTTGATGTGATTTTACAAAGTTACCCCATAGAGGCATTTCTTTAACGCATGCAGGACACGTGACCCCCCAAAAATGAATAGCGATTGGTGTGCCATTTGCGGTCTTTACTAAGCTAGACCAATCACCACTCTGGTATGGCTTCAGATTGACATTATCGGCAAGCGCAAGGCTGGCTAAGCCTATAGAAAGCACAAAGGCAAGTAAATATTTTTTCATTGTTTTTGTCCAACTTTAATCAATTGATACCCATCGGCTCTAGTGAGCCAGGACAAAAATACCGTATCTCCTTGATTGACTAATAAGGGGTGATCACTATATCCATTTGTTTTAGAAATCACTTGCGGCAGACCCCACGTTTTTCCATCATCGACAGATTGCCTAATGTAAACCAATGAATGTGTGCCATCAAACTCTTTCCAAGCTAGCCAAACCTGCTTACCTAAGGCGAAGAGATAAGGCCTAGAGACGTTAGCTCCCTCTACCCCAATTCTAGTGGGTTGGGAGTAACTTAATCCTTGATTGGTGGAACTGGCATAAAAGACTCCAGAGCGCTTGCTCCCTTGGGTATACCAGGCCACATGGAATTTTCCAGAGCCAGACACTGCAATAGATGGGCCGTGATGCGGACAAGCATCAGTCTTCCAACCATCATCAGCTATCCTGCGAATCGGCTCAGCACCTTTAGTAGAGATCACTTGGCTTGCCTGATCCCGAATACCGCCTGGGAATATGGCGCGATAAGCGATCACAGGTTGGTTTTGTTGATCCAAGCTCGCGCCAATGCGACAACATTCGCAACTACTCTCGTTGGCAAAATGTTCAGTTTGAAACGTTTTACCACCATCTCTAGAAAAAGAATAAGCAATTGAACCGCCAAGCTTTTGCACACCACCTTGTTTTGCTGCTGCAGCTAAACGCTTATCAATCCAGCTGATAAAAATAGAGTTATCTGGCTTCATTAATACAGAAGGAAAGCGCTGACTCGAGCTGTCGTTTACTAATGATTCTGGAGCAGTAAATGTATTACCGCCATCTAAAGATCTGGCTGTATTGATTTGCGCATTCCAAT
>CANHLB010000181.1 GCA_947461335.1 Burkholderiaceae bacterium
ATGGTGAGTTTGGTGATGCTGTTCCACGTGCTGGTAATGCTTCTGGCGGTGGTCAGCCAGGCTGGATTGTGAAATGTAAAGGTTGGGAAACCGATCCAAATTCCTATATTTACGTAGTAGTTCAGGCTCCTGTGTGGGAAGCGATTTGCAAGGTGATTGGTCGTGAAGATTGGATTACCGACGTTCGTTTTGCTTCACCCATGGCACGCTTACCTCACTTGATGGAGATCTTTGGTGAGATCGAAAAATGGACAATGACCAAGAGCAAGTTTGAAGTGATGGATATCTTGAACAAGTACGACGTCCCATGCGGCCCAATTCTCTCAATGAAAGAAATTGCTGAAGAGCCATCATTGCGTGCTACTGGCACGGTAGTGGAAGTAGATCACCCCATTCGCGGAAAGTACCTCACGGTTGGTAACCCAATTAAGATGTCTGATAGCCCAACGGATGTGACTCGCTCACCGCTGCTGGGTGAGCATACCGATGACATTCTTCATGAACTTGGTTACACCACTGATGAATTGATTGCTCTGCGTCACGATAAGGTGATCTAAGATGCGGGTCGCATTAATTGGTAGTGCGGATTTTGGTAAAGCGGCATTAGAGGCTTTTTTAGATCGTGGTGACGAAGTTGTGGCAGTTTTCTGTCCACCGGATAATCCTAAATCAAGCAAACCCGAAGTCTTAAAAGAAGCTGCGCTGGCAAGGGGCTTAACCCCCTTGCAGTTCCCCTCTCTAAAGGGTCCAGAAGCTGCCCAAGCTATGATCGATGCCAATGCGGATATCTGCGTGATGGCCTATGTGCTACAGTTTGTGCCGCAAGAACTCTGCAAGATACCTAAGCATGGCACGATTCAATATCACCCATCCTTACTTCCTAAATATCGTGGTCCAAGTGCCATTAGTTGGGCGATAGCCTTAGGCGAAGAAAAAACGGGCCTCACGATCTTCCGCCCATCAGATGGCTTGGATGAGGGCGAAGTGATTTTACAAAAAGAGGTAGTCATTGGCCCTAATGACACGCTCGGCAAAATCTATTTTGATCATCTGTTCCCTGTTGGTATTAAAGCCCTCATGGAGGCTGCAGACTTAGTAGTCGCAGGCAAGCATCAAGAAATAGTACAAGATGAATCAAAAGCCAATTACGAAGGATGGTTTGGGGTAGACGCTGCGCAGATTCATTGGGCAAGTCATATCAGTCAAATCTACAATCTCATTCGGGCATGTAACCCAGCACCTGGTGCGTGGACGAAGTTTGGTGAGCAAAAGGTGCAAATCTATGATTGCCACAAGCATGTAGCTGCTACCTTTGGTGCAGTCAAAGGCAAGCCTGGAGAAATCACTCAGATCACGCTCGATTCCTTCTTTATTACCTGTCATGGCGGACAGATTGAAGTCCTCAAAGCTAAAGGCGCTGCAGGAAAAGTAAGTGGTGCAGAACTGGCTAAGGAATTGAATTTGCAAGTAGGGCAGTTTTTTACGCTTTAATCAACTCGCTTAATACTGAATAAAGCCATCTTGCCCGATGGCTTTTTTTTGGATATTCAATAAGTGAGTAAGCAAATCATTTCGAAAGCAACCTTGTCATTGCATCGATTGCTACTTGACGGTGTTTCTTGGTCCCTGCTATAGGGTCACCTTCAGCAAATGGTCTTTCTAGAATAGTTAATCCCGCTCTGAAAATGAGCAATACTTCATCTCGATCTATTTTTCTAAAAGTGTTGGTTTGATCTCTTTGGCAAACCTCTAGATAGGGATCTATCACCACATCAATATAATTAAAGAAGTCGGCAGGAAGACCATTCTTTCGGGTGTATCGGTCATCGTAATAGCGCATGACTTTCGGGCTAACGCTACTAATGCCAGAAAAACCTTGATCCACCATAGTCTTTACAAAATCTTGCACAGGTAAATTAGGGTCAAATTGAGAAAAGCTCTTTGCTAACTCCAGAAACTTAATTTTTCTCCCTTCCTGAATTGCCCAGAAAAAGACATTTTCAACCGAACCTAATCTTTTACTTAAGGTGCCGAGCGAATAACCAGCTTTGCTAGCTAGGGAGCGGCTAGTAAATTCATTAGGGTCAGCATCCTCAACAATTTCATATGCAGCCTGGAGGAGATCTTCCAAGGTCCTCTTGGATCGATCTTGCTTAGCATCTGAAAAGTCAATATCGAGGTTTTTAGGCATTAGAAAAGGTGGACAGAAAAAGTAAGCATATAGGTAAGTCTACCAAACCTTATGAATATTGGCTCTAAAGCGCGAGCTCAATGAGAAAAGGTGAACACTTTACTATATAAATCCATCCCACTTTAGGGTTATAAACAAGCCAATCCCATCAATAGAGACCTGCAATGAGCAAGAGAATAACAAAAAAACGTGTAGCGCTAATAGGATTGGTCTTTTTGACTTCAGCCGGAATATTTGCATGTGGTGGTGGATCGAGCGACTCGTCCACGTCTTCTTCCACTTCTTCTACATCAACAGAAATCACTACTTTAGTGACTAGTGTTAATGGAGACAGCAATGTAATTTGCGCCAAAAATTCTCAATGCATTGATTGGATTTTTGCCGGTGTAGCCAAGATGCCAACTACCCTGAGTCAGCTCGCCACACCTTGGACCGATACCAGCACCAACATCATTACGCTTTCAAAAATAACTTTTGTTCAGGGAGCGAATGATGCAACTGTATTTGATTCGGAAGGTAGTCGTTTTCAGATGGTGGTTATTCCAGAGCTAGATGTTGTTGGGTTTCCCCCTGGCTCGGGCACCCGACTATTTGTTGGTAATGGCTTGCCTACTACACCGATGGGAAACTATCCAGTCCAATCCAGTGATCCTGCCTATCCTTACTATGTGGCCTTGCCGGGCGGTTATAACCCGGCTGGTACTAGTGCAGCCACAGGCCAGCCGCCAGAAGGTTATGTCAATGCAGCTGCTATTGGAATCTCTCCATATCCCCTGATTTCTTATGTGCCATTAAATCCAGTGATCACTGGCGCCTATCCCATTAATTCTTTAATTGTGGGTATTACTCTGACTGGCGCAGCATGGCATGTCGAGAAAGCGAATGATTCAAGTGGTAACTACTATAACCCTCTAAATGCTTTGCCAAACGACGCCTGTTATGGCCATCCTTATAACCAGCAATACCATTACCATAGTTATTCTTGGAAATGTTTTGACCAGGGCACTGCAGGTAAGCAGTCTCCTGTCTACGGCTTTGCATTAGATGGATTTCCAATTACTGGTCCACGCGGAGCTGATGGTAAGGAGCTCACTAATGCAGACCTAGATATCTGTCACGGGACTACATCAGAGATCGACATTCCTGATGGAAATGGTAAATTCGTAAGGAGACTTACCTATCACTATGTTCTCAATAGAGAGTATCCACACTCTGTTGGTTGTTTTAGGGGCAAGGTTAATTACAATCAAGCGCTTGGGCCAGATAATCCGCCGAATACTGCGCCAGGAGCTTATGGTACCAACCCATATATGAAAGAGGGCTTCGCCTATCAAAATGTGGCTTCCCCTACGACTAAATAACCAAGCTCTTTAAGGTCTTATAAGAAACTCTAAGGCAGGCTCGTAAAGTGAATTATTTCAAGTCGTGTCTACTTCAGGGGTAACGGTCAGACTTCAGTTTTGATAAGGCCAACACTTGAGAAGTGATTTTTAAAAATTCTCATTTAAGCAACTCACTAACAGATACAGATTAATAAAACTTAAATTGGAATTTTCATGAAAGCCTTCAGCACATTCTTAGCCTTACTTTGCTTATCCTTTTCACTTTTTGCTCAAACACCCTTTAATGCGCAGGCTGAAGGAGAGCGTCTTGAGAGGCTATGGTGGGATCAGCAAAAAAATCAAGACATAGTAGGCCTGACCAAACTGATGTCTCCTGCTTTTCAGTCAATCAATAGCAAGGGTGCCCAAGATTTGGCATTTAACATGGCAATTATTAAGGCTGAGAAGTTAGGTAAGTACGAGATTAC
>CANHLB010000182.1 GCA_947461335.1 Burkholderiaceae bacterium
ATCTGTAAACTCAAAGGCATCTTGGGTATGCACTTCACCTTCTGCCTCAATCATCATTGAAGTGTATGGGTTCTCTTGGACAAAGACGCTACATAAATTACCAAAGGTATCGGTTGAGCTTGTCGCTTTAATCGGGGTACTAATTTTCCATTTATCGACTTGTTGTCCCGCTGAAGAAAGTGGGCTAAGACGTAATTCTTGAATGGAATAGCGTACTGGAGTTTCATAGCGGTATTCGGTACGATGACGAATTTTTAAGTGCATATATTCTTTGCGATTTCTTAGGCAACAGCCAAAGGGATGAGATAAGCATTGCTGAACTCATCGGCGATATGGTTGATGCGCTCTAAGAAGACTTCTATGAATTCTTCCAGTCCTTGTTCAAATACTTCATCAATATCAGAGTAATCCAAGCTGGCCTTGAGTTTGCCAAGTAATCGTTCAATTTCTTTAGATTGTTGATTTTTTACCTCAGATATTAGGGGAATGAGTTCATTTACACAGCAAACTAATGAGCGCGGCATCTGCTTATTGAAGATGAGCAATTGAGCTACTTGCTTTGGTGTTACCTGATCGGAATAGATTTGGCGATAGATCTCGAAAGCAGAAACAGAGCGAAGTAATGCTGCCCAATGATAAAAGTCAAAGAACTCACCATCGGTGCCCTCGTCAGAGCCTTTCTTAGGGCTTAATACTTTTAGCGCTGCTTGATCCTCATACTTATTTTCTAGAATACGGGCAGTGTTATCAGCTCGCTCTAAAAGTGTTCCTACATTGATAAAGTAGAAAGCTTCATTTTTGAGCATCGTGCCATGCATGACACCTCTAAAAAGATGGCACCGGTGCTTCACCCACTCGAGTAGCCTGCTGGGATCAGCTTGATGTCTTGCTTCTAAAATCTGCTGTAACTCTAACCAGGTGGTATTTTGGGTTTCCCATACTTCCGAAGTAATCTTGCCACGGATCACGCGCGCATTTTCACGGGCAGCGTATAGACAAGAAACAATGCTAGAAGGATTACTGGTTTCATAGATCATGAAATCCAAAACATTCTCACGATTGACCACATCATATTTACTTAGGAAGGCATCTTCTAGCTTAGAGATAGTGAGTAACTTCTTCCAACTTTGCTCCAGAAATTCTTTGGGCTGTGGGAGCAGAGAGGTTTGATGGTTTACATCAAGCATGCGAGCAGTATTCTCTGCTCGCTCGGTATAGCGGGCCATCCAATAGAGACAATCTGCGGTGCGGCTTAGCATGTTTTTCTCATTCTGCTTACTCTTCCAGAACCCAGGTATCTTTAGTGCCACCGCCTTGGGAGGAGTTCACTACCAAAGAGCCTTCTTTGAGTGCAACCCTCGTTAATCCACCTGGCACCATCTTGATGGTTTTTCCGGAGAGTACAAAAGGTCGCAAATCAATATGTCTTGGCGCAACCCCAGACTCAACAAAGGTTGGGCAGGTAGAAAGTGCTAATGTAGGTTGGGCAATATATTTATCAGGATGAGCAATCAAATGCTTTCTGAATGCTTCGATTTCGGCTTTCGTTGAAGCTGGCCCAACCAGCATGCCATAACCACCTGCACCGTGAGTGAGTTTTACAACCAGCTTTTCAAGATTGGCTAAGGTGTAAGCCAGATCATCTGTCTTGCGACATTGGAAAGTAGGAACATTGTTCAAAATCGGTTTTTCGCCAAGATAAAACTGAATCATCTCAGGGACATATGGGTAAATGGATTTGTCATCAGCAATACCTGTGCCAATAGCGTTAGCTAAAGTAACATTACCGGCACGATATGCTGACAGAAGACCAGCAACGCCCAAGGTAGAATCAGAGCGGAAGGCTAATGGATCTAAGAAGTCATCATCTACGCGGCGATAGATGACATCGACTCGCTCTGGACCTTGGGTAGTGCGCATAAAGACTTGTTCATTCTTAACAAATAAGTCTTTACCCTCTACCAGCTCAACACCCATTTGCTGAGCAAGATAGCTATGCTCAAAGTATGCAGAGTTATACATGCCGGGCGTAAGCACTACCACGTTGGGTTTCTTGACATCATCTGGTTTAACAGACTTGAGGCACTCTAATAAAAGATCCGGATAGTGCTGCACTGGAGCAACGCGATATTTTTGAAAGAGATCTGGGAAGAGACGCATCATCATCTTGCGATCTTCAACCATATATGAGACACCAGAAGGTACACGTAAGTTATCTTCAAGCACGTAGAATTCACCTTCACCTGCGCGCACAATATCAATCCCTGCAATTTGGGCATAGATATCGCGAGGCACACTAACGTTGCGCATCTCTGGACGATATTGCGCATTGTTATAAATCTGCTCAGCAGGAACAATGCCCGCTTTGATTATTTCTTCATCGTGATAGACGTCATAGATAAAGCGATTAAGTGCTTTAACGCGTTGCCGCAAACCTGCTTCTAGTTGCTCCCATTCTTTTGCGGCAAAGATACGGGGCACTTGATCAAACGGAATGGTTCTTTCTGAACCTAGGTCATCTCCATAGACTGCGAAGGTAATACCCACTCTTCTAAAGATGAGGTCAGCTTCTGCACGCTTTAGACCCATGAGGGTATCGCTCTGCTGCTTTAACCAATTATGAAAAATTTGGTAGTGCGGGCGAGCTTTACCTGCTGCATCGAGCATTTCATCGAAAGGCAATTTCATAGTTATAAAACTAATGCCTTTGAAAGGATTGGGCGTGGGGATTTGAAGCAGCTTGGTGCTGTATTGCACCACATATGTGCATAAAAGCTCAGATACTAGCTCTAGAGCCAGTCTACCCCATTTTGTGAACTACTCAGCGTTTAAATCGCCTCTAGCAATGCGTCCTTTTTGAACTTCCCATTCACGCTCTTTGGTAGCGGCACGTTTGTCATGCTGCTTTTTACCTCTTGCAAGGCCAATTTCGCACTTCACATTGCCTTTAGAAAAGTGCAGGTTTAGTGGCACTAGGGTATAGCCCTTTTGCTCCACCTTACCAATCAGTTTGCGTATCTCAATCGCATTTAACAGGAGCTTTCTGGTGCGCGTGCTATCTGGAACGATATGAGTGGAGGCTGAAAGAAGGGGGGTAATATGGCAGCCGATCAGGAAAAGCTCCGCCTGGCGAATGACAACATACGCTTCTTTAATGTGGGCGCGACCAGCGCGGATGGCTTTGACTTCCCAGCCTTCCAGAACCAGCCCTGCCTCAAAACGCTCTTCGATAAAATAATCAAAGAAGGCTTTTTTGTTATCGACGATACTCATAGTTATTTAGCTTCCAAGATCGATTATGGCAGACGTCTACAAGACCGTTTTAATTGGCCAATCAGCTGACCGAATGTACGGCCTGGTGACTGATGTGGCGCATTATCCCGAGTTTTTACCCTGGTGTGGCGGGGTAGAAATCTTTGAGCAGACGGAGACAGTTCTGGATGCCAAAATCAACATCAATTTCAAGGGTATTAATCAGTTCTTTCATACCCGCAATATCAACCACCGCCCAGAAACGATTGATATGGTTTTCGTAGACGGCCCTTTTAAGCATTTTTCAGGGCAGTGGAATTTTATTCCTTTGCGTGAAGACGCTTGCAAAGTGGAATTTAAGCTCCATTGGGAGTTTAAAAGCGCCATTCTCGATAAGATCATTGGCCCTGTTTTCAGTCATATTGCTGGTACCTTCGTAGACTGCTTTGTCAAAAGGGCAGAAGATCTGTATGGCTAGTCTCAGTCTGGATCTATTGCTTTGCGATGCAAGGCTGGGAGAACCAGTATTGAGTCTAATGACCTTAGTGCTCAATGAGGGTGAGCTGGCAACTGTGGGCTTGGCTTTGTTAAGGGCTGGCATTGCAAAAGGCCCGAATGATCCTGTTCTTGCGAGAAAAGGCTCTTTTGGAGTCTTTGGGAAACGTAAAGACTGGGATAGCCCAATTTAC
>CANHLB010000183.1 GCA_947461335.1 Burkholderiaceae bacterium
AAGGGGGACAAGATAAAGGTGAGCACCAATCATCCAAAAGAAAAAGAAATGTATGAGCTTGGTAAGCGGGCTTTCTTTTTCCAAGGTGGGCCAATGGATTTTTCTTGCGCATCCTGCCATGCTGAAGATGGCAAGCGGATTCGTCTGCAAGATTTACCTAATATCACTACCCAAAAAGGCGCAGCTCTTGGTTGGGGATATTGGCCAGCATATCGTGTCTCTAGTGGACAGTTCTGGACTATGCAGCAGCGGTTGAATGATTGCTTTCGTCAACAACGCTTCCCATTTCCAATCTATGGTTCCGATCTCACTATCGCTTTGTCGATGTACATGGCAAAGAATGCCAATGGTGGCACAGTTGAAACCCCTGGTTTGAAGCGTTAACGGACAAGAGATAGAGAAAATAAATATGAAGAACATCAAATTCCTCTTAGCCCTTAGCACACTTGCTTTGACAATGTTTGCAATGCAAGGTTCTGCACTCGCCCAACAAGCAAATGACCCTAAGTTCAACAAAATGATGAAGGATGGTTTTAGGGCTGATGGTATTGCTGGATTAGACCGTATTGATCAGGACGCAACCCAAAAGTTTTGTTCCGACCCTGTTTTTGCTAGCAGCAAGCAAGGCGAAAAGATGCGGGAGAAAATTCAGAAAATCAATATGGATGGTATCAAGCAGCCTTCTGATGGAAAATACATCGGCGACTGGAAGAAGGGTGAAGCGATTGCACAAAGCGGTCGTGGTGCAACCTGGACAGATAAAGCTGATACTCCCGTTGGCGGTGGTTGCTATAACTGTCACCAAATTGATCCCAAGGAAATTTCCTATGGAAATATTGGGCCATCATTAACTGGGTATGCCAAGTTACGCGGCTATTCCCAAGAGATAGTGACATACACCTGGAACCGAATTAATAACTCCAAGGCTTATAACGCTTGTAGCAATATGCCAAGATTTGCTCACTTCAAACTCTTAAATGAGCAGCAGATTCAGGATGTGATGGCTTTATTGCTTGATCCTGCCTCTCCAGTGAATCAGTAACCCAGAAAAGAATTGATATAAAAGATAAAGAACAGGCCGACAGGCCTGTTTTCATAAAAGGGTAAATATGTCTTTAAGTCGACGTGATTTTTTGCAGGCCTTAGCTATTGCATCTGCTGGTGGAATGAGTTTGCAATCCAATTTTGTGAATGCTCAATCAACGGCACAAAAATTCTATGACTTACCGAAGTTCGGTAATGTTCACTTCTTGCATTTCACTGACTGCCATGCGCAACTATTGCCTATTTATTTTCGTGAGCCTAATGTAAACCTTGGAATCGGTGCACAAGAAGGCAAAACTCCGCACTTAGTCGGCGAATACTTCTTAAAGGCCAATGGTATTGCTGCTGGTACTCGTGATGCGCATGCCTTTACCTACTTAGACTATGTCGCAGCTGCTCAGAACTACGGCAAGATGGGCGGTTTTGCTCACATGGCTAGCTTGATTAAACAAATGAAGCTTAGCCGTCCTGGAGCACTCTTGCTGGATGGTGGTGATACTTGGCAAGGTTCGGGTACTGCGCTATGGACTAATGGTCAAGACATGGTTGATGCGGCTCTTGCTTTAGGGGTTGACATCATGACAGCCCACTGGGAGATGACTCTGGGTGAGAAGCGCGTCATGGAAATTGTGAATGGGGATTTCAAGAGCAAGATCTCTTTTATCGCACAAAATATTAAGACAGCAGATTTTGGTGACTTGGTATTTAACCCCTATGTCATGAAAGTTCAGAATGGTATTCAAGTGGCTATCATTGGCCAGGCCTTCCCCTATACACCGATTGCAAATCCGCGTTACTTCACTCCTGATTGGACCTTTGGCATTCAGGAGGAGAGTATGCAAAAGACGATTGATGAAGTTAGGGCAAAAGGGGCAAAGGTAGTGGTTTTGCTTTCTCACAACGGCATGGACGTTGATTTGAAGATGGCATCACGCGTCAGGGGCTTAGATGCAATCTTGGGCGGTCATACTCACGATGGAGTACCTATTCCAGTGAAGGTGAAGAATTCTGGTGGCATCACTCTCGTGACTAATGCTGGATCCAATAGTAAGTTCTTAGGGGTGTTGGATTTTGATGTCAAGGGTGGCAAGCCGGTTGATTTTCGTTACAAGCTTTTCCCAATCTTCTCTAATATGATTCCGGCTGACCCAGCGATGAGTAAGTTAATTACGAAGATCAGAGCACCTTATGAGTCTAAGCTCAATGAGAAATTAGCCACTACGGAAGCCCTCTTATATCGTCGCGGTAATTTCAATGGTAGTTTTGATCAACTCATCCTTGATGGCCTGATGGCACAAAAGAATGCAGAGATTGCATTTTCACCAGGTTTCCGCTGGGGTACGAGTCTTTTGCCAGGCCAAGTGATCACCCGTGAGAACCTCTTGGATCAAACGGCGATTACTTATCCTTATACGACTGTCACCAACATGACTGGCGAAACCATCAAGACAATCTTGGAAGACGTAGCGGATAATTTATTTAATCCTGACCCGTATTATCAGCAGGGTGGAGACATGGTTCGCGTAGGAGGTATGCAGTACACCATTGATCCGGCACAAACTGCTGGTAAGCGCATTACGGATATGCGCCTAAATGGAAAAGCTATTGAGGCTAGCAAAACCTACAAGGTTGCCGGCTGGGCACCAGTGAGCGAAGAGGCTAAAAATGCTGGTGGCGAGGCGATATGGGATGTCATTGAGAGACATTTACGAGATGTCAAAACTGTGAAGGCGGTAAAGCTCAATGAGCCCATCATCAAGGGTGTCAGCAACAATCCTGGCATTGCCCCCATTTAATGAATTTATAAAGGTTGTGACAATGAAAAAACTCATCCAACTTATTTTTGTAGCAATTCTCTCTATTGGTTTTGGGCCCATTGCTCATGCCCAATTAACTGGACCAACTAAAGTGGTTTATCACATTGATGATGCTGAAACTCAGGGCTTAAAGGGCCTACGTAATATTCGTAACCATTTAGATGTATCACCCCAAACCACCATTATTGTAGTGACTCATGCCAATGGAGTGGATTTGCTGATGGAGGGGGGTAAAGATAAAAAGAGTAATGTGGAATATGCGCCATTAATTGGCGCCCTCAAATCACGTGGTGTGAAGTTTGAGGTTTGCGAAATAACTTTAAAAAATCGCAATCTCAAGAAAGATCAATTTACTTTAGATGCTGATTTCACTCCATCTGGAGTAGTGCGGGTTGCTGACCTGCAATATAAAGATGGATTTGCTTATATCAAGCCTTAACGCATATTGAAATGCATATTTGTAAGGTTGATATCTCTTCTATAAAGCAATTGATAGGGATCCTCATGGGATCCTTTATCTTTTTCAGTAATGCCTATGGTCAAGCTGCTAAACCAGTAGAAACGATTCAGTTAAAGCCTGTTCAGGTGGCCCCTCATACTTATTTCGTGCAAGGCTTCCCAGAAATGGGGAGTAGTGCCAATCAAAATTTCATTTCGAATGCGGGTTTTGTTGTGACTACTGCTGGTGTCGTAGTAGTCGATGCTTTAGGTTCTCCCATTCTTGCGCAAAAGCTCATTACAGAGATTAAGAAAGTCACTAATCAAAAAGTTGTTGCAGTCATCATTAGTCACTACCACGCTGATCATATTTATGGTCTACAAGAATTTCAAAAGATTGGTGCTAAGATTTATGCGCAGAGCGAAGGCAGAAACTATCTTTCTTCGGAAACAGCTCAGCAGCGTTTGATTGCCTCCCGCATCGATTTTGCTCCTTGGGTAAATGCCAATACAAAGCTCATCTCTGCTGATGTTTGGATTGATCAAAAAATGAAACTGTCTATTGGGGGTATCGATTTCTTGATTAGTAGGGTAGGGCCTGCGCATGCCCCAGAGGATTTGTTAGTTTATGTCCC
>CANHLB010000184.1 GCA_947461335.1 Burkholderiaceae bacterium
ACATCGTGACGCATAAGCTCAAGCTTAGGATTACCTAAGAGGTGAGACAAGTTCTCTTTAGTGCCGGTGAAGTAGTTGTCCACTACTAAGACATCATTACCTTGTTTGAGCAGTTTTTCAGTAAGGTGGGAGCCTAGAAAGCCAGCGCCACCAGTGATGAGGATTTTATTCATGATTTGATCTTTTTAAAAAGTAACTCTATTTTAACGGCGCAATAACAGCCACCCAGCAGACCAGTAAGCATAGACAACCTCGCCTAAAATGAATGATAAGGAGGTCATAAATGAGATTAATCCTAATACAAAGGTCCAAATAACATATTCTGTTTTTAGAGACTGAACTGCACCAGCCTGAAAAAAGAAGAGCTCTAAAACCGTTAAAGAAATAAAGATACCGCTTAATACAACAAAGAAGATAGCCAATATACAAAGACGAGCGCGAAATTGAGATTGATTTGCTTCTTTGCTCATATGCTGCAGCATGATTTGGTCCGTGACCAGACCTTCTTGAATCTTTTGCTGAATTTCCCGCATACGATCAACCGTTCTAGCTAAGCGCACTGAAATGGCATTAAGCAAGGTAGCAACCGCAGTTAACAAAAAGACTGGTGCTAGTGCTAGCTGAATATTATTCGTAATTGCGTCTATTGATGGATCCATAGTATTTCCTTAAGCCTTTTAGATAAACGGGATTAGTGTGACCAAGCAATCATGCCGCTATAAGAAGTAATTAAAACAAGTAAGCCAAAGATAATTCGGTACCAAGCAAATGGTACAAAGTTATGGTGAGCAACATAATGAATCAACCAGCGCACGCATACAAATGCCGAGATAAATGCTGAGATAAAGCCTACTGCAATTGCCAGGCTAAATTCACCAGACATACTCACGGGATGTTTCCAAAGCTTTAGAAGCTCATAAGCAGTTGCACCCCCAATCACAGGAATTGCTAAGAAAAAAGAAAATTCAGTTGCTACCGTACGTGGCAACCCAAATAACATCCCACCAATAATCGTTGCGCCTGATCGTGAAGTCCCCGGAATTAATGCTGCACATTGAGCGATTCCCACTTTTAGCGCATCGAGCGGTGTTAGATCATCAACCGATTGGATGCTACTTTGTACATCACCTTTTTTCTCTTGACGTCGCTCTGCCCAAAAAATAATGAGGGCGCCCACAATAAAGGCACTGGCAACAGGCACAGGGGAAAACAAGACTGCTTTGATATGCTTACCGAAGAGGAAGGCAAGCCCCATTGCTGGAACTGATGCAATGATCAGATTGAGTATGAAGCGCCGGGAATTTGAGCTGCTTGTAAATGAGCTAGCTACCTTTAGAAGCTTTTCACGAAATTCCCAACAGACAGCCAAAATTGCACCAAACTGAATAATCACCTCAAAGGCTTTGCCACGCTCATCATTGAAATCCAGCAAATCACCAACTAGGATCAAATGGCCAGTACTAGAAATCGGCAAAAACTCCGTTAAGCCCTCTACCACCCCGAGAATGACTGCCTTTAGTAACAATATTAGATCCATAGGCAAATTTTATAGGCAAGCTGAATAAAGGCGGGGTATTTGGCAAAATAGCGACTAAATAGGCATCCTGAATGAATAGGCTTTAAACTTCATTCCACATTGAAAAGTAACCGAATTAGATGACTAAAGCCCGCTTTCGCCGTTCTCAGATCACCACGATGAGTTTAATCCTGAGCCAGGCGCTCGGACTGCATTCGTGGTCTTCGAACGTTTTTGCGCAAAGCCCGAACGATGCCGCCAGACCTGCGCTACCAACTCCAATGAGCGCATCATCACTCACAGGTTTAGAGCGGCCACCACAATTTATACCGCCGCCAAGCAAACCAGCACTTCCAAGTGGTTCGGCACCCTCTTCGGTTACTGACAATAAAGCCAGTTTTGATAAGAATCGTTTATCAGACTTGATTCAGCTTTATCAAGAGGCAGCATTTAGCGATCCCGTTCTGACTGCAGCCCGCTTTAATTATCAGGCCAGTAAAGAACTCTATTGGCAAGGTCTTGCACTATTACTGCCGCAAGCCAATGCAACTCCTACAGGTACCCGCTACTACCAGCATGGTGCTAATTCCACTGTCGTTTCCCCCAATGCTGGAAACTCTCGCGTATTTGACCAAAAGAGTTATACAGTTACTTTGACACAACCTTTATTTAACGTTGCAGCCCTTGAAGCATTTAAACAAGGTGATCTCAATACCAAGATTGCAGATATGCGCTTTTTCTTAGCGCAACAAGATTTAATCATTCGCGTTTCTCAAGCGTATTTTGATACTCTTACCAGTCAAGATAACGTCGAGCTATATCGTAATAAAAAAGATTTGATCAAACAACAATTAGAAATAGCACAGGCTAAATTTGATGCTGGTCTTGCTACGATTGTTGACGTCAATACTGCTCAAGCTGCGCTAGACCTTGCGAATTCACAAGAAATTGCAGCTCAGGCTGATTTGATCGTGAAGCGCGGGGTCTTAGAGCAGTTAGTTGGACGTCCAGTAGGTCCTATCAAGCCTTTAGTGAAAGATGCCAAAATCGATGGCGTTCTGAAGGATCCGTACGCGAAAAATAAAGACTCCAAAGGTATTCCGATTGCGGATTCAGTGAACCCTCAATTACCTCCAGGTCAGACTCTAGAAGATTGGATCAAACAAGCAGAGGCATCAAACTTCAACGTATTAGCAGGACAGCTTAGCGTCAGTCTTGCAGAAAGTACTTACCGAGCTTCTCAAGCTTTAAATTACCCCTCATTGAACTTTGTGGGCACTTCTGGTTACAACACTTCAAACGGAACACCTAATAGCTACACACCAGCTAATACCAATGTCTATAACAATACGGTTGCATTGCAAATGACGATCCCATTGGTGTCAGGTGGATATAACAGTTCAGTCATTAGACAGAATGCAGCCTTATTAGATACCGCTAAAGCAAACTACGATAACGCCCGTCGTACTGCTGCCCAAAGCACTCGTACAGCATTTACTGGCTTTTATGGAGGATTGGCTAGCGTCAAAGCTTTTGAGGCCGCTGAGCGCTCTACTAACTCAGCTTTAGAATCCAGCAAATTAGGTTTTCAGGTGGGGACCTTGATCAATCTGGACGTATTAATTTCTCTGGATACCGTTATTACAACGAGATCACAACTTCAGCAAGCGCGTTACAGCACCATTTTGAATGCGATTAAATTGAAGGCACATGCTGCTAGTCTTACAGATGAAGACTTGATTTCGATTAACTCTCTACTGCGCTAATAAATCCTGAGTAGCAGCAATGACCTCTGCGGCACTCGGTGGATGTTCAATATCCCCCACATTGCGGATTTGCTTAGACCAATAACCTTCCGTTTTCCAAAGTGGTGAATCGCAATAAATTTCTACCGTAGGTTTACCTAATACCGCAGCTAAATGCGTCAAGCCCGTATCGACTCCCACTGTTAAAGCTGAACTCGCAATTACTGAAAATGCCTCCTCGATTGAAAAGGCTGGAGGCACTAGCGCACCTGGGATCTGACTCGCAAGCTCTTGGCTAATGGCTTTTTCAGCAGCACTTCCCCAAGGAAAAACTACTTGATAACCACGCTCAGAAAGCGCTTTACCCAGTGCTACCCAGTTGCTGTTTGACCACCGCTTTGCTTCTCTTGCTGTTGAATGAAAACATAAGACATAGGGCTTCTGAATAGATAGTGTTGCTTTGTCAGCTAAGGACTTTATAAAACTTTCAGGATAAAACTGTGGAGTATCAGAACGATCCAATAGCGGCCAATTGAATGCAGAAGACATCACCTGGCGCGAACGATCGACTGCATGGCATTGAGTGGGAACTTGAACACATTGGTTATAGAAAGATCTAGCAATCGGCTCATAACCAGAAAATTGAGTAGCATTTGCAAGCCCAGCAAC
>CANHLB010000185.1 GCA_947461335.1 Burkholderiaceae bacterium
CCTTGCACTTGATAAATCACCACTGTGGCATTGCCAATCGCTTGGGGAGGTGAGCTTCCTCCAGTACTCACTGCGCCATTGATCACGGTGTCATTGCCTGAACCGCTACTGGGACAACCAGAAAGCATTGCTAGAGCGCAAGATACACCGATTAAGGTGATCAGCTTTAGCACTAGCCGATGCATATTATGTGTTCTCAATTGGTTCTACTTTTGCAAAGTGTACCTCTGCTTGCCCCTCAGCCAAGCGTATCTGAAATGCATGCTCTGTATTAAGCTCATTGGGTTTGCGTATTGCATGCAGTTGATTTTCTTCTTTACTCAGAATCACTGCATAGCCTCGCTCTAAGGTTCTTTGTGGGTTGAGCATTTCTAATTGCAATTGGTAGTGTGATTGATTGCGTTTCCAATTTTCCATCCGCACTAACCAAGCTTGGCCTAAGCGCTGTTGCCAACTATTCATTTGCTCACGCATACGCTCAGGATTTGGCAAGGCATGACTCAGGCGCAGCGCTAACTGATCTAAGGTTTGTGCTTCACGCTCTACACGCTGATTTACCCGCTGTAAGAGCGCTTGTTTAATGGCACTTAACTCTTGCAAGAGTTGATCTTTACGAGGCGCTGCTAGCTCTGCTGCCCCCGTGGGTGTTGGCGCTCGCAGGTCCGCTACAAAATCTGCGATTGTAAAATCGGTTTCGTGGCCCACACCGCTCACCACTGGAATAGGTGATTGTGCAATGGCATACGCTAGTTGCTCATCATTAAATGCCCAAAGGTCTTCAATGCTGCCACCGCCACGAACTAACAAAATCACATCGACTGCATTTTCTACATCTTGTGCATTAGCAGCTTTGAGTGCAGCAATGATTCCAGCAGGTGCATCAGGACCTTGTACTAGCGTTGGATAAATCACAATCGGAATATGGGGTGCACGTCTTGCTAAAGTACTTAAGACATCTTTTAATGCAGCAGCTTGCGGTGAAGTAATAATGCCAATCGATCTTGGGTGAGTAGGAATCTCGCGTTTGCGATCTTCGTCAAACAAACCTTCTTTTGCCAGCTTGGCTTTGAGCTTTAAAAAAGCTTCATATAAACCACCCATACCAGCACGACGTAATGTTTGAATGGTGAGCTGAATATCACCTCTTGGAACATACATTGCCAAGTTCGCACTGACTTCAACCAAATCGCCAGATTGGGGCATAAAGCCCACCTGACCATTTCGGCCGCGGAACATGACGCAGCGAATTTGCCCTTCTTCGTCTTTTAATGAAAAGTACCAATGGCCGCTGTCGTAGGCTTTAAAGTTCGAAATCTCCCCGCTCACCCAAACGGTATCAAAGCGATCCTCCAAAGATTGAGCAATGGCGCGGTTAAGATCGCCAACACTGAGAATTTCCCTTGGTATTTCCGACATTTTTTCTCTTTATTCGTAATGCCATCTGGCCTAGACGGCGATAAATATCCACAGAAGCATATTGGCTCTAGGTCTAGTACTTAAAAGTAAGTAATTACTGACCCAAAACGTCTCATAAATCCAACAGTAAAAAAATAAGTCATTGATTTATATGGCTTATTTTCAAGGCCTTAAACAGCAGATTTAGGACCTCTCCTACCCGTTTTACCATCAATCAAGGACTTAGAAGCTACTTCCAGAAAAGTTTTGCACAGAGTTATCCACAGGCTAGCTTTCCGAAAAGGGCTTCTTAATTCAGCTAAAGTACTGAACTTATGTACTCAATCTTACTATCTGCTGGCTGGCCTATTTGGCCTTTGTTAATCATCTCCATTATTGGCCTTGCGATTGTTTTAGAGCGCAGCTGGTATTTACGCCAAATTCACATCTTTCCAAAAAACTGTCTAGAGACTGCTTTTGGCCTTTCTAACCAACTGCTCAATCAAAAAAGCCTCGCTGATGAGCAGATAAGCGCCCTTGCGCAGCTTTCTCCAGCTAGCCCCCTACTTGCCTGTGTTTTAAGAGAAAAGGCTGCTGGCGCCTCATCTGATGCCGCCTTGGAAGAGTTGCAAGCGGTTGCTCAAATGACTTGGTTTAAGTTAGATCGCTACCTCGGGATCTTGGCGACGATCGCGACGATCGCGCCTCTATTAGGTTTATTTGGCACCGTGATTGGCATGATCGAAATCTTCGGCAGCCAAGGGGCTATCAATGGTGCTGGCAACCCTCAGCAATTGGCCCATGGCATTTCAGTTGCCTTGTATAACACCGCATTTGGTTTACTCATTGCTATCCCAGCTTTAGCGGCATGGCGCGCATTAAAAGCAATTGCAAATCAACGTCAACGGGAGTGCGAAGAATTCACACGCCAGTTATTTAAAAAATTGTATCCAACTGATACGGCGCAATGAGCTGGTTAAGTTTGCAATCACAATCTAAGAGAGGTTTTTCTCTTGGGACAAGCACTGCTTCAGCCGAACCAGAAATTAATCTCATCCCTTTTATTGATGTGTTGTTGGTAGTGTTGATCTTTTTAATGATTTCAACTACCTTCACACGCTATCAAGAATTGGCCATCACCTTACCAAGTGCTAATGGGAGTGAAAGTCTGGCTGATAACAAGCAAGTTCATATCGCCGTGAGTCGTGATGGACGCTTTGCCATCAATGGCAAAGTAGTTGATCGCTCCCAACTCACCGGGGCACTCATGCAACTGAGTAATCAAAATGGTGTCTCAAAAGATAGTGCTAGCAATGTACAAGTCAATATTGATTCTGATGCCAAAGCGCCCCATCAAGCGGTTATGAGCGCTCTTGAGGCTGCTCGTGACGCTAACCTGTCCAACGTTGTGTTTAGCAGTCAAACCAAGAAGTAAGTCAAAAAAGGGGTATCGCTTACTTCATGTCACTTTCATTATTTCGTAAAGCCCCCAAGTTTTGGGAAAGACGTGGCCCTACTGCGCTAGTACTATGGCCCTTATCTTGGCTTTATGGTCTAGTGCTGCGGGTGCGCAAAATCATTGCTGATATAGGACTTGGTAATCCTCAAGCTGCTCCAGTGCCAGTCATCATTGTGGGTAATCTACGAGTAGGTGGCACAGGCAAGACACCAATAGTGATTGCGCTGGCGCAAGGCTTAGCAACACAAGGATGGAAGCCTGGAATCATTAGTAGGGGCTATGGATCTTCATCACTCACAGCGCCACTGCAAGTTCATGCTAATTCTGATCCTGCATTAGTTGGTGATGAGCCAGTACTGATTGCAAAACGCACTCATGATCAATTTCCGCTGTGGGTATTTCCAAGGCGTCGCCAAAGTATTGCGGCCCTGCTAAAACATTCTCCCGATGTGAACGTGATTATTAGTGATGATGGCTTGCAGCACAGCGGCCTATCCCGCTGGCCTGCTCGTGAAGGCGGCCGTGATATTGAATTTGTGGTGCGTGATGGTCGTGGTGATGGTAATGAGTTTCTCTTGCCAGCCGGACCGCTTCGTGAGCCTGCTAATAGAGAGCGGGACGCCACCTTATTTACAGAGCCAGCCAATGCAAAAAAGCTCGGCTTGCTAGATGAGTACTTCAAGGGACGTCGGGCTTTCAACTTATTGGGTAGCTTAGGTACGCCGTATCAACTCATTAACCATGCGAATACTCAGACACTGGCACAGCTAGCAAATCAATTTTTGCCTGCCAAAATGACTGCGCTTGCTGGCCTAGGCAACCCACAGCGCTTTTTCACTGCCCTGCAAAAACAGGGTATCTCCGGCAAATGTATTGGGCTGCCAGATCACGCGCAATACACACCAGAGTTTTTTGCAGGCATTTCTGCGCCATGCATTCTGATCACTGAAAAAGACGCCGTTAAATGCGCCTCGATGAGCGATGAGCGGATTTGGGTAGTCCCCTTCAATTTAGAGCTACCAGATAACTTGCTAGACTGGGTGCAATCGATTCTACAAAGACC
>CANHLB010000186.1 GCA_947461335.1 Burkholderiaceae bacterium
TTGAGCGTAATGCTGACAAGAACTCCTCGAATGTCTTTTGTGTTCCCGTGGCGGCAGTCAATCGCTATCGTCAAGCGCTTGCCCTTTTGTATGACCCCCAGTTTGATGCCAAGGCTCCAACGCTGAACAATAAATCTATTTCTGGCGCCCCCGTAACAAACACCCCGGGTCGGCGCCAAACTCGTGCGCGAGGAATGCAATGATTGATTTTCAAAGCGGCTACATTCTGCGCCCAGCCAGTCCTGCTTTCATTTTTTTCAGCCTGTTTTGTGCACTGCTGTTAAATCTCCTACCGATTGGAAACTATGGATGGGTACCAGATTGGCTAATTCTTTGTATTGTGTTTTGGAACATTCATCAACATCGCTATGTGGGTGTCATTTGGGCCTTTGCACTTGGCCTCATCATGGATGTTCATAACTCAGATCTCTTGGGCTTGCACGCTTTTAGTTACTCCCTCGTTGCATACATTGCGATCTCTTGGCATCGACGCATTGTGGCCCTTACCGTGCTTTCGCAAGCATTGCATCTACTTCCAATCTTCTTATTGGTTTCCTTGTTTCCAGTGCTGGCACATTGGCTGCTTAGCGGAGAGCTCTATTGGTGGGCGTTAACTGGTGCCGTACAGGCCTTTATTGAGGCAATGCTTTGGCCATTGGCAACCCGAATATTGTTAGCGCCCCAACGACGTCCGATTGACGTCGATCACAATCGGCCACTCTAAGAGACTTTATGGTTTCTTTTAAAAAACCAGATCTCGACTCATTTCAAGAGCGCATTCATATTGCGACCTTATTTGTCACCTTTTGCTTTTTGCTTTTAATTACTCGCTTAGTATGGCTACAACTTTTTAGTCACGGCAAGTATGCTTTGCTCGCAGAAAGCAATCGCATTGCTTTAGTTCCGGCGCCCGCAAATCGCGGACTTCTGATTGACCGAAATGGTACTGTTATTGGTAGAAACTATTCAGCCCTCACCTTAGATGTGAACGCTGAAGAGGTCAAAGGAAACGTTGATCAATTGATTAATGATCTTTCTGAAATCATTGATATTTCCCCAAGAGATCGTCGCAATTTCAAGCGCGCCCTAGAAGATTCCCGAAATATGGGTACATTTCCCCTGCGCTCCATGCTAAATGAGGCCGAAACTGCCCGCTTTATGGCCAACCGCTATCGCTTTCCTGGGGTAGAGATTAGAGCTCGAAGCTTTCGCGAGTACCCCTATAACGAGTTAGCATCCCATTTAATTGGCTATATCGGCCGCGTGTCTCAAAAAGACAAAGAACGAATGCAAGCTGAAATTGAGGGCGCTAAAGCCGATAACCCAGAAGCATTACAAACCTCTTTTTTGCCAGGCATTCAATATGTTGGCAAGATTGGATTAGAGCAAAGCTATGAGACTGTTTTGCGTGGAGTACCTGGTTACGATCAAGTAGAAATCACTGCCGGTGGAAAACCAGTTCGCACTCTTGCAAGCTCACCATCAATACCAGGGAAGAATATTGTTCTTTCAGTAGACATTAAGTTGCAGTATTTGGTCGAGCAACTCTACGGTAATTTCCGTGGTGCATTTGTCGCTATCGAACCAGAGACAGGCGATATCCTAGCATTTGTCTCAAAGCCCAACTTCAATCCGAACGATTTTGTTGAAGGTATTGATTCAGTTACCTGGAAAGAGCTCAATGACTCCCCACAAAAACCGCTCTATAACCGTCCGCTAAAAGGTATTTATCCTCCAGGCTCAACTTACAAACCTTTTATGGCACTTGCTGCCTTAGAAAATAAGAAGCGCACACCCTCACAAACCATTTCGGATCCGGGATATTTCGACTTTGGCAACCACACCTTCCGTGATGATAAAAAAGGGGGGCATGGCATTGTTGACATGCAAAAATCAATTGTGGAATCTTGTGACACTTATTACTACATACTCGCTCGTGATATGGGCGTCAATATGATGCATGACTTTATGAAGCCACTTGGGTTTGGTCAAATTACTGGTATCGATTTAGAAGGCGAGGCCAGAGGTGTGTTGCCATCAACGGAATGGAAGAAAAATACCTTCAAGAAACCTGAGCAGCAAAAATGGTACGAGGGCGAAACAATTTCTCTAGGCATTGGGCAGGGCTACAACGCCTTCACCATTTTGCAGTTAGCGCATGCAATGGCTAACGTAGCTAATAACGGTATTGTGATGAAGCCGCACTTAGTAAAGGCAATTGAAGATCCATTTACTCGCAACAGAGTATTAACCACGCCAAAAGAAAGCTATCGCATCGGACTGAGTCCAGAAAATATTGAGGTCATTAAAAAAGCGATGGTTGAGGTAAACGTTTCTGGAACATCTACAGCGGCTTTTAAGGGTGCTGGATACGTTACTGGAGGGAAGACTGGTACCGCCCAAGTCTTTAGTTTGAACTCAAAGGAGTATAAGCACAGCTCTACTGCAGAATTCTTGCGAGATCATGCTTTATATATTGCGTTTGCCCCCGCAGATAAACCCACCATAGTCATTGCTATGGTTGTTGAAAATGCAGGCTTTGGTGCGCAATGGGCTGCACCAATTGCGCGTAAGGCATTGGACTACTACATTGAGGGCAAATGGCCCAAGGAGATTCCCGAGTGGAAAAGAGCTCCTTAAATAAAATTAAAGGTTTGTTCTTCAGCATATTCGCTGGACTAGATCGCCAGCTAGGCCTTATTTTACTTAGCTTAGCTGCTGTTGGGTTTTTTACATTTTTATCTGCAAGTCAAAATACGCCTGTACAAATCGCTGATGAGTTACGCAATCTGGCACTCTCATTCGTAGTGATGTGGATCGTTTCTCGTATTCCACCTAAGTGGTTAGAGACAGGTGCTGTATGGATTTATGGCTTTGGTATTGCACTATTGATTGCAGTAGCTGTATTTGGATTAATAAAAAAAGGTGCACGTCGCTGGCTCAACATCGGCATTGTGATTCAGCCATCTGAAATCATGAAAATTGCAATGCCACTGATGCTTGCGTGGTACTTCCAAAAGCGGGAAGGCATTCAGACGGCCTGGGACTATGCAGTAGCAGCAATTATTTTGGCAATTCCAGTTTTCCTGATAGCGCGTCAGCCAGATTTAGGTACTGCACTCCTCGTTTTTGCAGCTGGTCTTTACGTCATCATCTTGGCCGGCCTGCCATGGAAGTGGATTCTGCCTTTTGTGGGCATTGGTGTTGTCGGCATTCTGCTTATTATTATTTTTGGCAGCACAATTTGCGCAAATGATGTTGTCTGGCCGCTTGTACATAACTATCAAAAGCATCGCGTTTGTACCTTGCTAGATCCCACTAGCGATCCTCTTGGAAAAGGTTTTCATACCATTCAGTCAATGATAGCAATTGGCTCTGGCGGATTTTTTGGTAAGGGCTGGTTTCAAGGAACGCAAGCACATTTAGAATTTATTCCAGAAAAACATACTGACTTTGTATTTGCAGTTTTTTCGGAAGAGTTTGGTTTGCTTGGCAATCTGATATTAATTGCTTTGTTCTTTGCGTTGATTAAAAGAGGTTTAGCAATTTCAGCAAGTGCGCCCAACTTATTTACGCGCTTACTAGGCGCTGCTGTAACTCTTATTTTCTTTACTTATGCGTTTGTGAATATTGGTATGGTCAGCGGCCTACTTCCAGTAGTTGGAGTTCCACTACCCTTTATTAGCTATGGCGGCACTGCCTTAGTTACTCTAGGGTTTGGAGCGGGCATATTGATGAGCATTCATCGCCATCGTCGCCTAGTACAAAGTTAATTTAGTAGTATGTATTGCGATTCTTTGAATCATTCTTGAAGAAATAAAAAAGCCCGGCATGCCGGGCTTTTAATCAAACAAGAAA
>CANHLB010000187.1 GCA_947461335.1 Burkholderiaceae bacterium
AATCCAGACAAGGGGCCAAGAGCTTCCAATTTCGAAGCTACATTCGCTGGTGTAGCACCCATCACATCAGTCAGAATAAGAATGCCGTGACCACTATTCACTGCATAGGCAGCTTTCATGACGCGATCAAAACTGGCTTTAGTATCCTCATATGGCGCAATATCAACTGCTCTTACGCGCTCAGGGGATGAGCCATAGGTATGTTCAGCAAATCCAAGCATTGCACTTGCAAGAGGTGTATGAGCAACAATGACAATTCCAACCATCTTATGACAATGCCTTTTCAAGCGCTTTTAACCAAAACCGTGGAACATCAAATCCACTCTGCTCTGTAATTTCAACAAAACAAGTGGGGCTAGTAACATTAATTTCTGTAAGGCAACCACCGATTAAATCTAGTCCAACTAAGAATAAACCACGCTGATTCAAAATAGGCGCCAGACTCTGAGCAATTCGCTTCTCAACATCAGTTAAGGGCATAGCTACACCTTTGCCACCAGCGGCTAAATTACCGCGGATTTCCTGACCTTGAGGAATGCGGGCTAGTGCAAATGGAACTACCTCTCCACCAATCAGTAAAACCCGTTTATCGCCCTGTGCGATTTCTGGCAAAAAGCGTTGCACCATCAAGGTTCTAGAGCCATTTTCACCGAGGGTCTCTACAATGCTTGCCAGATTTAAGCCGTCAGAACCTACTCGAAATACCCCCATGCCACCCATGCCGTCCAGGGGCTTAATCACAATATCGTGATGGGCTTTATGAAACTCTTCTACAGCACTCAACTCACGAGTTACTAAAGTAGGAGGTATAAGTTCGGGAAACTCAGTGATAGAAAGTTTTTCTGAATGATCGCGCACTGCGGCAGGATGATTAAATACTTTCGCACCTTGTCTGACTGCAGCAGATAACAGCCAGGTTGTATTGAGATACTCAATATCAAATGGCGGATCGGTACGCATTAATACTGCTGAAAATGATTTTAGTGAACGGGACTCAATGGTCCCAAGCTCAAACCAAGAGGAAGAACTTAGCTTGATTACCAAAGATTGGCAATCAGCAATGACTACATTGTCTTTCCATAAAACATTACGGCTTTGACAAAACCATAAGTGATGCCCAGCCTCCTGAGCAGCATGCATCATTGCTAAAGTCGAATCTTTTTCAATCTTAAAAGATTCGAGAGGATCGGCAATGAATAAAAAATTCATAAAATGATGGTCTTATTTAGTCAACTTCTGCATCAGGATCTGTACGCTCAAGCTCTAATGAGGCTGCGAGTAAAGCCAATCTAGCAACTACACCATACAAATAAAAACGGTTTGGAGCTGCACTACCAGGTTTAGCATTCATATCTGGCATCGAATTTTGTTCGAACGCTAAGGGTACAAAATGCATACCAGGGGCATTGAGATTTTCATCTGGTCCGCGATCGGTATGAACGCGATAAAAGCCCCCAATAACGTAGCGATCAATCATATAAACCACTGGCTCTGCCACTGCCTCATTCACTTTCTCAAAGGTGTATACACCCTCTTGAATAAGGACATCACTCACCTCTAAACCTTCTTTAACCACACTCATCTTATTGCGGTCTTTGCGATTGAGATCCTTTAGCTGAGAGGGATCATTCACCACCATAATCCCCATGCCATAGGTGCCTGCATCCGCTTTTACAACGACATAAGGCTTGTCTTTAATGCCGTATTCACGATATTTTTTAGCCGTCTTCTTCAAAACTTGCTCTACCGCTGCCTGCAACTCCTCTTCACCCTTGCGCTCATGGAAATTGATATTCGAGCAACTTGCAAAATAAGGATTAATCATCCATGGATCGATATCGACCACTTTGGCAAACTTCTTTGCAACCTCTTCGTAAGCGGCAAAGTGCTTGGATTTACGACGTATATGCCAGCCAGCATGGAGTCCTGGCAACAAGTATTGCTCATGCAGGTTTTCCAGAATTGGGGGGATGCCCGCCGACAAATCGTTATTTAAAAGAATGGAACAAGGATCAAAATCTTTTAGTCCCAAGCGCTGCTTTTTCAATCCTAAACGAGATAATGGCTCTATTAATAAACGATTGCCTTCTGGAAGTTCAATCCAGGTAGGTTTTTTAATCTCTTCCGAAAACGTACCCAAACGAACGTTCAATCCTGCCTGACGCAAGATTGAAGAAAGACGTGCGATATTTTGCAAATAAAAAGTATTCCGAGTGTGACGCTCGGGAATTAGTAATAAGTTTTTTGCTTCTGGGCAAATCTTTTCAATTGCTGCCATAGCAGCCTGAACTGCCAAAGGTAGCATTTGTGGCGAAAGATTATTAAACCCACCAGGAAAGAGATTGGTATCGACTGGGGCAAGCTTAAAGCCCGAATTGCGCAAATCTACAGAACAATAGAAGGGTGGGGTATGTTCTTGCCATTCCAACCTAAACCAACGCTCAATAGTGGGGGTTGCTTCTAGAACCTTTGACTCTAATTCGAGCAAAGGACCGCTTAAGGCAGTGATGAGATGTGGAACCATTCCACCATTGTAAGATTATTAAAAGAAAGACGCGGGATCCTAGGATCCCGCGCTTAAAACTAGGCCGCCGACCAGGGCCGCCTAGTGAGGGGTAAATCTACTAATTAAGACTCGTAGGCAGCTTCACCATGTGAGCTGATATCCAAGCCTTCGCGCTCTTCTTCTTCCTTTACACGCAAACCAATCACCATATCGATCAATTTGAATGCAATGTAAGAAACCACGCCAGACCAGATCAATGTAGTAATCACGCCTTGAGCCTGAATCCACAATTGGCTAGCAATAGAGTAGTCAGGAGCAACAGCATTTGCTACATAGTCCCAGATACCAGAACCACCTAATGCTGGATCAGCGAATACACCAGTCAACAAAGCCCCAGAAATACCGCCAACTCCATGAACACCGAATACATCTAAGCTGTCGTCAGAGCCCAAGATTTTCTTGAGGCCTGTAACACCCCAGAGACAAGCTACTCCAGCAAACAAACCAATTGCAATGGAACCCATTGGGCCAGCAAAACCAGCGGCTGGAGTAATGGCAACTAAACCAGCTACGCAACCAGAAGCAGCGCCCAACATAGATGGCTTACCTTTGAGAACCCACTCAGCAATAGACCAGCTCAATACAGCAGCAGCAGTTGCTAAATAGGTGTTCACGAAAGCCAATGCAGCGCTACCGTTTGCTTCGAGTGCTGAGCCAGCATTAAAACCAAACCAGCCAAACCACAAGAGTGCAGCGCCCACCATTACATAAACTAAGTTGTGTGGCTTCATTGCTTCTTTACCGTAGCCAACACGCTTACCGATAACGTATGAACCTACCAAGCCAGCGATAGCAGCATTGATGTGAACAACGGTACCGCCAGCAAAGTCGAGAACACCTTTTTGCCACAACCAACCAGCACGAGCTGTAATAGCCTCGAGTGATGCAGCATCTTTGATGTCATCAGGGCCAGGCCAAAACCAAACCATGTGAGCGATTGGTAAATAGCTAAATGTGAACCAAAGGACCATGAACACCAAGATTGCAGAAAACTTAGCGCGCTCAGCAAAGGAGCCAATGATTAAGCAGCAAGTAATTGTTGCGAACACTGCTTGGAAAGCCATGAACACAAACTCAGGGATCACAACACCTTTACTAAAGGTAGCCGCTACTGAGTCTGGAGTCATACCACCCAAGAACAAGCGATCAAGCCCGCCGATAAATGGCCCACCCTCTGTGAATGCAAAGCTATAGCCATAAATAGCCCACAGCACAGTAATAAAGGAGAAGACCATGAAACACTGCATACAGATCGACAGAATATTTTTACTACGTGTTAAGC
>CANHLB010000188.1 GCA_947461335.1 Burkholderiaceae bacterium
AACGGGTTTGGTGACCAAAATGGCAACCGGCTTCCAGCATTTGACGCATTGTTACTGACATAACTTCTCCTAAGGGTTGGTTCTAAAGTTGAGTCCTAGCTGCGCTAAACAACGCCACCCTGGAAGACCCAACTTGCGATTTCAAGTCCAAAATAGACCTGAGACCAAAATTATAGCTTAAATATCAATGATCTAGCTAGCTCTACCTCACTATCAGATAGAGAAAGAAGGCGTCAAAGCGGCTCTAGAGATGCTCTAAAGAAGGTGATTGCCTAAATTTTAGGCAATCTAAGTAAGTCAAAATTGCCCAAGTCGTTGATAATCAAGGCATGAATAGTGTATTTACCGCAGAAAAAGACATCCTTGGGATGCGCGAAGCTGGCCGTTTGGCTAGCGAGGTTTTGGATCATGTAGCGCCTCACGTTAAGGCTGGCATTACTACAGGCGAATTGGATCGTATTTGCCATGAATATATGCGTGACGTACAAAAGACGATTCCTGCGCCATTGAACTATCAGCCACCAGGATACCCACCATTTCCAGCATCCATTTGCACCTCAGTCAACGATGTGATTTGTCACGGCATTCCTGGCGACAAAGTTTTAAAGAGTGGTGATGTTGTTAATTTAGATATTACCGTCATTACCCCAGATGGTTACTACGGCGACACCAGCCGCATGTTTATGGTGGGTGATGTTTCTGTCATGGCAAAACGTCTTACCCAAATTACTTTTGAATGTATGTGGCTTGGGATTGCTCAAGTCAAACCAGGCGCTTCTCTTGGCGATATTGGCCATGTCATTCAGACGCATGCTGAAAAAGCAGGCTACTCTGTTGTGCGCGAGTATTGCGGCCACGGAATTGGCAAGGTGTTTCATCAAGACCCACAAATTCTTCACTATGGAAAACCGGGTAGCGGAGAAAAACTGGTTGCTGGCATGACCTTCACCATCGAGCCGATGATTAATGCTGGCCGTCGCGATATTCGAACTATGCCCGATCAGTGGACCGTGAAGACAAAGGATCGCAGCCTCTCAGCACAGTGGGAGCATACCCTTCTTGTTACACAAACTGGTGTTGAAGTCTTAACTTGGTCGCAGGGTAGCAACCCTCCGCCTGATTGCGTAAATGGCCTCTCTTATAGACCTTTACTAGCTAGCGCTTAATTTCATGGGCGAGTTGGAGCAAATACCAAACAAGATTACTGATGCAGCAAGTCTGCGGGCTGCACGAGAAGTTGCCTATACAGAGTTTAAAAAAACTCAAGCTGTTGGAAAGCTCACTAGGCAGTTAAGCAAAGTAACAGATCAGCTTCTCACTCAATTTTGGAGCAATTGCGGCTTAAATAATGACGCTACTTTACTTGCCGTTGGGGGATACGGCAGAAGCTCGCTATTCCCTTACTCTGATATTGATATCCTCATATTACTTCCTACAAATGCTGATCTAAGCAAATCCTTATCTAAAAAAGTAGAACAGTATGTTGCAAGCTGTTGGGATGCTGGCTTGGAGATTGCATCTTCAGTAAGAACGGTTGCGCAATGCATCTCTGAATCAGAGCAAGACATTACAGTTCGCACTTCTTTGCTTGAAGCACGTTTCTTGTGCGGCAAAAAACAGCTCTTTAAAGAATTTTCAAAGACTTTTGAAGCCGCCATGGATCCTAAGGCTTTCTTCCAAGCCAAGTTAGCAGAGCAAATTCAGCGGCATTATAAATATCAGGACACACCCTATGCGCTTGAGCCTAATTGCAAAGAAAGCCCAGGTGGTTTACGGGATTTACAAATCATCTCTTGGGTTAGTAAAGCAGCACTACTAGGTGATACTTTTAAGGATTTAAACCAAGCAGGATTAGTAACCCAGCGCGAGCTCACTGAATTAAATCGAAACCAGCGCTTCATTGAGACACTAAGGGCAAATTTACATTTACTAGCCGGTCGTCGCCAAGACGTCATTGTCTTTGACTTACAGGCTGCCTTAGCAAAGGCCATGGGTATTGAAGAAGAATCTTCGCGCTTAGCTAGTGAAGCAATCATGCGTCGTTACTACTGGGCAGCAAAAGCAGTTAACCAATTAAACGATGTACTTTTACAAAATATTGAAGCCCTGCTCTTCCCTCAAGAATCCAAAACTACTCATGCCATTCCAGGCGAGGGCAATGAGTATTTTATTGAGCGGCAAGGTGTATTAGATATCACTGATCCACAGCTTTACCAAAAACATCCCGAGCAAATTCTTCGGACCTTTCTGGTCTTTGCGCAAACCGCCAATGTAAAAAGTCTCTCGGCAACTATTTTTAGAGCACTCTATAACGCTCGAACCAAGATGGATGGGAAGTGGCGTGCTGCCCCAATCAATAAAGCACTCTTCATGGAGATTCTGAAACAGCCAGATGGTGTCACTCGCGCATTTCAGTTAATGAATCGCAGTAGCGTTCTAGGGCGCTATCTGCCTGCATTTAGAAGAATCGTTGGGCAAATGCAGCATGACTTATTTCATATCTATACGGTTGATCAACATATCTTGATGGTATTACGTAATGTGCGTCGCTTCATGATCGTTGAACATACTCATGAATTTCCATTTTGCAGCAGCCTCATCGCGCACTTTGATAAGCCTTGGTTATTGGTAATAGCTGCCTTATTTCATGACATTGCTAAAGGCCGTGGTGGTGATCACTCGGAACTAGGCAAGGCTGATGTCCGTAAGTTTGCTAAGGAACATGGTTTAGATAAAAAAGATACTGAACTAGTGGTGTGGCTCGTTGCCGAACACCTCAATATGAGCCAGACAGCCCAAAAACAAGACATTACTGAACCAGATGTAGTGAGAGCATTCGCTAAAAAAGTTGGTGATGAACGCCACCTTACTGCGCTCTACTTATTAACTGTGGCTGATGTTCGAGGTACAAGTCATAAAGTGTGGAACGCTTGGAAAGGCAAACTCCTCGAAGATCTCTATCGCGCCACACTCAGAGTGCTGGGTGGAGCTAAGCCTGATGCTTCCTCAGAGCTAGCACAACACCAAGAAGAATCCAAAACCAAATTACGTCTGTACGGAATTCTTGATGATGCCTATGAAGATCTTTGGAAGCAGTTAGATGTCGCATTCTTCTTAAGGCAGGATTCATCAGACATTGCCTGGCTCACACGCCACCTCTATAACAAGGTCAACAGTGATCAAGCGATCGTCAGAGCAAGACTGTCCCCCATTGGTGATGGATTACAAGTTGCTGTTTATGTTAAAGACCAAGAAGATCTCTTTGCCAGAATCTGTGCTTACTTTGAAAGACATGGTTTTTCAATTTGGGATGCCCGTATTCATACAACACGGCATGGTTACGCTTTAGATACCTTTCAAGTATCGGGTAGCACCCTAGTAGATGAAGGTGGAAGCTACCGCGACATCATTCAATTGGTTGAATTTGAATTGACTGCCGCCCTCAACAATACAGACCCCCTACCTAATCCAAGCATGGGGCGCCTCTCTAGGCAGTCTCGTACCTTCCCAATCCAGCCACGGGTTCATATGGTGCCTGATGAACGGGGAAGATACTACACACTTGCACTATCTGCCAGCGATCGCACAGGCTTGCTCTATACGATCTCAAGAGTGCTAGCCAAACATCAAGTCTCGATTCATACAGCACGCATCAATACTCTTGGCGAACGCGTGGAAGACGTATTGTTGCTAGATGCAGCTAACCTAGGTAAGAACCCAAAACTACAGATCCAATTAGAGACAGAGTTACTAGAGGCTTTAGGGGCTTAATGACCTACAAAAGAAAGAGCCCAGGTTTTAAGCTGGGCTCTGGTAATGCAAACTGCTTCAGAATGCTT
>CANHLB010000189.1 GCA_947461335.1 Burkholderiaceae bacterium
AGCAAGAGACTTAAATCGTCCTGATGAATTACATTTTGGCCCCTTTATCAAAATGCTCAGAGCAGGACTTAAAAATCCCAGCACTGGAGCGCAGTGGACTGGAATTACAACTCGGATAGGCGAACGCCTCTTAGAAACTGGCGCAGTTGATGCCATTCTGACGATGACTGAAGATCCTAACGATCGTTGGAAGCCATTGCCCATCATTATTGATAAAGCATCTGATATGGCCAAGTGTCGTGGCATGAGAATGGGTTATGCCCCGCTTCTCTCTCTGCTTGAGCCTGCCATTGCTAAAGGGTACAAAAAAATGGCTGTCATTGGCATACCGTGCCAGGTATACGCCTTAAGGGCTTTAGAGAAAGAGCTTGGCCTAGAAAAGCTCTATGTCATTGGCACGCCCTGCTCCGATAACACCACTACCGAAAATTTTCATCACTTTCTGTCACTCATTAGCTCGGAACCAGAAGAGATTAACTATCTTGAATTTAGGGCTGATTATCACGTTGAAGTCCGCTTTAAAAATGGTAAAAAGAAAGAGATTCCATTTCTGCAATTACCACTCTCCACATTGCCAAATGACTTCTTTCCCTTAACTTGTCGTACCTGTGTTGATTACACCAATGTGCTTTCTGATATCACTGTAGGCTATATGGGCGGGCAAGGCGAACAATGGCTCATCGTTCGCAATGAGCGCGGCGAAGAACTATTAAATCTTTTAGGCGATGAAGTTCGTACCTCAGCACCAGGAACTGCTGGTAAACGTCACTCAGCCGTCGTTGGTTTTATGAAAAACGTGGAACGCGCCGCTGGCGGCCTGCCCCTGCGAAAAATGCCGAACTGGTTAAGGCCGATCGTGGGCTGGTTAATGCCTAAAGTTGGTCCTCGTGGCCTTGAATTTGCAAGAACACGTGTTGAGATGAAGGCGATTGAAACAGTACTTCACCTGCGAAGAGAACAAGCTGCAAAAATAGCTTCCATGGTCCCCAAGCATATCTGGCCTCTAGTTGAGCCTTATGGCATTAAGCCTAGCGAACAAGAAGTTCATAAACCTTAAACCTATTTTTCTTTGGAGCATTCCATGGCTTTATTCCTCATCGGTCTCTTTATTTTTCTTGCTAGCCATTCCTCTCGCATCTTTGCTGAGTCATGGCGCAACAAAATGATTGATCAAATCGGCGAAGTGAAATGGAAAGGTTTGTACACCATCATTTCTTTAATTGGATTTATTGTGATGGTCATTGGCTATGGTGAGGCAAGACAAAATACCATCGTTTTGTGGCAGCCGAATGCTTTTCTGATTTATATTGCTCTGGTATTAAACCTCGTCGCCTTTATCTTCCTGGCAGGTAGCTCGCCTTCCAATAATGCCATTCGCCTTAAACTCAAACACCCGATGATTTTGGGAGTCAAAGTATGGGCGCTTGCGCATTTATTATCTAATGGCACGCTAGTAGACCTAATCCTGTTTGGTTCATTTTTAATCTGGGCTGTTTTGGATTTTCGTTCCGCCAGAAAGCGTCCTATTCTTGTACCTGAGAAAGCTCAAATCAGCACAAAAGCGACTGTCATTGCTATCGCTTCAGGAGTGATTCTATGGATTGTTTTTATATTCGGATTGCACCAATATCTCATTGGAGTCTCACCCCTCGCTCAGCTATCTTGATATCCAGCTCTAAAGCAGCCTGCATGCATCCTAAATGGGCGCTCAGCAGTGTAATGCTGATGCTGTTGTTGACAGGATGTGACTCTCAGGCTCCAAAAATAGAAGCAATCGATAAGCAATCTAAGACGCTGACATGCTCTTTAAATGGAGACCCCATTTCGATAGCGATTACCAAGGGTTCCCTCGATGCAAGCCTACTCTATGGTGGTAAAGAGATTAAGGCCAACTTGCTGGAAGTAAAAGATTTCTATCAAATCATCATGCGCTTTGATCCACAAATTGGGCAACTCAAAATTAATAAGATAGGCAATGAATTGACTCAGGTCAAAGGCGGCAATGAACAAGTCACCACTTGTATGGCAGAATTAAAATAATCTTAGAGGTATATCTCATCATTACATCATTGAGGCAAACATCATGAAAAAAAATTACTACATTATTAGCTTACTTATTTTCTTTTGCTCACAAAACTGGGCTATAGCTCAGACTGAACAAAAGCCAGTAGCTCCAGTTAAAACCATTGCCTCACTAGACGTTGCTCGCTACCAAGGTACCTGGTATGAGATTGCTAAATTTCCGAACTGGTTTCAAAGAAAATGTATTGCCAATACCAACGCGACCTACAAGATTAAAGATGATGGCAATGTGAGCGTCACTAATCGTTGCTCTTTTGAGGATGGCGAAAAAGGCGAGGCAATCGGTACCGCAAGGCAAATCGGTGAATCGACCTCACCTAAGCTAGAGGTTCGTTTTGCACCAGCTTGGCTGGGATTCCTGCCGATGGTCTGGGGAGATTATTGGGTAATCGACATTGACCCTGAGTACCAACTGGCCGCTGTAAGCGACCCAAGAAGAGAATATCTCTGGATACTCTCACGCACTAAGTCGGTTGATCAAAACCGATACCAAGCGCTTTTAGGTCGCCTAGTAAATGACAATGGCTTCAGTCTAGAAAAACTGAGCCTGACACCACAAAATTAAACTGAAAATAAGAATTTGATAAAGGTAATTCCGATAAGAAAGCCAGAAAAGGCAATAATCCCAATTAAATACATCTTGCCGGTTTTATTTTTTAAGGTTGTTGCGCTGTTATCTCTCATGATTCCACTTCCTTTCAGTAATCTAAGCTAATTAAGAACTGCTTCTAAACTATTACTTCTACTCTTTAGACTTTCGCAAAGCCCAATAAATGGGCAGTATCTTTTAAGAAAATCTTGAAGTGCGCCATAGGGTCACGGCGAACAAGCTTTTTATTCATATACGATTCAAATGTTAAGCGCTGAACGTCTTTATCTTCACACATCTTGACGAAGCGCTCGCGACGTTTATCGTTGTTGTACCAAAAACGCTGCATGATCCCGAGCACCAAGAAAACAGTACCGTGTTCTTTCATAAAGCGTTTACGGGCTTGTGCCAATACCTTGCCATTGCCAGTAACCAGGAGCTCTTCAACGACCTCGGCCGCTACTCTGCCACCATACATGCCGTAGTAAATTCCCTCGCCTGAAGCAGGTGCTACTACTCCAGCAGCATCTCCCGCCAAGACAACATCTCTACCGTTATCCCATTTCTTCAATGGCTTCATTGGCAGTGGTGCGCCTTCATGCCTCAGCATTTCAGCATTCTCTAGGCCGGTTTGTTTTTTGAGAGCACCTACTGCACTTCTCAAAGAAAAGCCTTTGTCAGCTGTGCCTGTACCGATGCTCATGGTTGTGCCATGAGGAAAAATCCAGCCATAAAAGTCTGGCGATAAAGCGCCCTGATAAAAAACGTCGCAGCGTGAGCCATCAAAACCAGCCGGTGGATTTTCAGGAACTTTGACGATCTCGTGATAGGCAAAGACATATTCCACATCTTTAGCACCTGGAATAGCTTGGCGTCCAACTCCAGATTTAGCCCCATCTGCACCAATCACTGCCTTAGCACGAACGGACATGGTTTCATCAGGCGCTCCATGCTTGCCACGCACTACATAGTGAATGACTGAGACTCCATCTTGATCTCTAGTGAGTTTCTCAAAGATGCCCGTTCTTCTCTCGGCGCCATCATTTGCTGCACGGACACGCAAAAATTCATCAAACTTATCGCGATCGACCATGCCTACAAAGCCGCCCTCAATATGCATATCTACCGCCTTATCTGA
>CANHLB010000190.1 GCA_947461335.1 Burkholderiaceae bacterium
GCAGCTTCACAATTGTTGGTGCATCAGCATCAATTTCTAGTTGGCTTTCTACGCCGCCAGATTTGAGCAACTCCCCAACACGCTTGCCTGGCTCATCATTACCAACAATACCTAAGATCGTTGTCTTAGCCCCTAATGCGGCAACGTTACGGGCTACGTTTGCAGCACCACCTAAGCGCTCATCAATCTTGCCAACTTGTACAACTGGTACAGGAGCCTCAGGCGAGATGCGATGAGTATCACCAAACCAATAGCGGTCAAGCATCACATCGCCAACTACAAGTAGGCGAGTCTGAGAGAACTGTTCTCGGTTAGCTTTTTCCATTTGACTATTTTTTATTAAAAATGAATTCTTGCAATACCTTAATTATGTCGCCCAATGCCATAGTACTCAATACCTAATTCTTTCATTGAAGCTGGCTCATACAGATTGCGGCCATCAAAAATGATGGGGCGAGCCAGTTTTTGCATGACTTGCTCAAAGTCTGGGCTTCTAAAGGCCTTCCACTCAGTCACAATGACTAAAGCATCAGCACCATCTAAGGCATTCATTGGATTGGCTGTCATCGAGACTTTTGCAAGGCCAGCAGGGTTATCTTTAAAGTCGAGCTCTAAGCAATGCTTTGCCTCTTCCATTGCTACTGGATCATGAGCGACGATTGTTGCGCCACGCTTAACCAGTTCTTGAATGACTACGCGGCTGGGAGCTTCACGCATATCGTCTGTGTTGGGTTTAAAGGCTAAACCCCATAAAGCAAATTTCATTCCCTTTAAATCTTTACCAAAACGCTTTTCGATCTTTTCAACCAAAGTGTACTTTTGCAATTCATTAACTGCTTCTACGGCATTCAGAATCTTGAGATCTCTACCGTGCTCTATTGCAGTTTTTGATAAAGCAGAAACATCTTTTGGAAAGCAAGAACCACCGTAACCCGTGCCTGGATATAAGAAGCCAAATCCAATGCGAGAGTCTGAACCAATCCCTTGACGTACCGCTTCAATATCAGCACCAACCAGATCAGCTAAATTAGCCAGCTCATTCATAAAGGAGATACGGGTGGCTAACATCGCATTGGCTGCATATTTAGTGAGCTCCGCACTTTTGACGTCCATGTAATAGGTGCGCTCATGATGGCGGTTAAAGGGGGCGTAGAGTTTGCGCATTTGCTCTTTAGCTCTCATTCCTGCTGGCGTATTTTCAGTGCCAATCACAATGCGATCTGGACGCATAAAGTCCTCTACAGCAGCGCCTTCTTTTAAGAATTCTGGATTAGAGACAACTGAACATAGGTCAGTTGCTAACTTTCTTTTTTGTAACTCTTCAGTAATTGCAGCTTGAACCTTATCAGCAGTACCTACTGGCACAGTCGATTTATCCACCACTACTTTAGGAGTGGAGGCATGACGACCAATATTACGTGCAGCCGCAACCACATACTGAAGGTCAGCTGAGCCATCTTCATCGGGAGGGGTACCTACAGCAATAAACTGTATATCGCCATGGGCAACTGAAGCGGCAATATCGGTAGAGAACTGCAAACGACCAGCGGCAATATTGCGCTCAATCATTTCTTTTAGGCCTGGCTCGTAAATGGGCACGCCACCAGAATTAAGAATCTCAATTTTTTTAGGATCTAAGTCTAGGCAAAATACATTATTACCTTGCTCAGCTAGGCAAGCGCCTGTAACTAAACCTACGTATCCGCTGCCGATAATGGTGACTTTCAATTTATCTCCAACTAGTCTTTATATTCATAGTCATCATTACAAAATAGTTTGATGACAAATTCATTTATTTACTTACATTGAAGGACCGCTAGGAGCAGCACCTTCGCTACGTCTTGGGGAGTATGCCTCCCAGTGATTGCAACCAGGACATTGCCAATAGTATCGGCGTGCCCTGAAACCGCAATTGCCACAAGTATATCGAGCCAAACTAGTTGTACGCTGGCGCAAGAGACTTAGAATGGATTGCAATTCTTGAACTCTCTCAGGGCTAGCCGTTCCCTCCTCTAAAGCTAAGCGTGTTTCAGCTAACTTTGAGAGTGCACTCAAGCTAGGTGAGTGCTGCATGACATCAGCAAGCATAATATTTGCGGCCTGTGGGCCACGAATCTTCATTACTTGCTTGTGAACAATATCTAGCAACTCGCCAGAGGCTTGTGTTTTGAGTAACTCACAAAGGCGATCGAGCCCCTCATCTGCTCTATTGATTGCAGTATGTGCCACCATCCAACGATCGGCTAATAGATGCATATAAGCAGGATGTGATGCAGCAACCAAAGACCACGCTTCAATCGCTTGTGTAGGACGCTCCATGGCCATTAAGTAATCGCCCTGCAAAATGAGGGCGCGTGCATGATCAGGGATAGCTTGCAAAGCACGCTGAACGGATTGCTCGGCCTCAGATAAATCTTTACGACGAAGGGCTTCTTGGGCTAACTCACAATGAAACTGCGCAATCTCGCTCTGCTGTGATTTCCCTTGAAGTCTCTCTAATTCATTGGCTGCGATGATGGCTTTTTTCCAGTCATGCTCAACCTGATACATCTCTAGCAAACTTTCTTTTGCAGGGATGGCAAACTTACCCTCACCTACGCGATTCAGAGATGCCTCAGCCCGATCCAATAAACCAGCACGCAGAAAGTCTCGCCCCAGCTCATAAGCAGCATGATCACGATCGCGTGGTTTTAAGTCATCGCGATTGGCTAAGTGTTGATGAACACGGATAGCGCGCTCTGTCTCACCACGACGACGAAATAAATTACCCAATGAAAAATGTAACTCAATGGTCTCAGGATCTAGCTGTGCAATTTTGACGAGTGTTTCAATTGCCTGATCTGGTTGTTCATTTAGAAGGAGGCTTAAGCCTTTAAAGGTTGAGCGTTGCTGACGCATACGCTCGCGCTCATCCATGCGATTTTCAAGACGTAAATCCCAGCGGGCGGCAAGCCAGCCGATCCCAAACATCACCGGGATGAGTAATAGCCAAGCTGTCGATATCTGAATCATGGCGTACAGAAATTAAATAAAAAAATGGTCCGGATGGACCACTGAGGATGAGCCGAAATACTAGGCACCAGAACCCTCTTTGGGGCCCGCCTGTTTCAATGGCTTGTAATCCACTCGCTCGCGCAACTCTTTGCCAGGCTTAAAGTGCGGAACGCGTTTTTCTGGAATTGATACTTTCTCGCCTGATTTTGGATTGCGTCCAGTTCGAGAAGGTCGATGATGAAGTACAAAACTTCCAACACCTCGCAACTCAATGCGCTTGCCCTCAGCTAATGCTTTAGTCATTGTGTCTAGCAATGTTTTTACTGCCAACTCCACATCCCTAGGCAAAAGCTGCGGAAATTGTTCCGCGAGGCTCTCCACTAGTTCGGAGCGAGTAATTGCTTGTTGCTCTTGATCTGTCATGATCTATCAATAAAAAATCGCCACTCCCCTAGTGGGAAGCAGCGATATTGATTTAGCCTTGATTGTCCATTTTTGCTTTTAACAAAGCACCCAAATTGGTGGTGCCAGACTGCGCATCACCTTGGAGTTTGCTCATTGCATCTTGTTGATCAGAACTGTCTTTTGCTTTGATTGAAAGATTGATGACGCGGGACTTACGATCAATATTAATGATCATTGCAGTAACGCTATCACCTTCTTTCAATACATTGCGTGCATCTTCAACGCGATCGGTTGAGATCTCAGA
>CANHLB010000191.1 GCA_947461335.1 Burkholderiaceae bacterium
AATCCACCGAGGAGAATTTCTAAGAAAGATTGTTGTGGACTATTGCCACGGGTAGATTGGTAATGCATCAATTTTAATTAAGACAAGTTTTCTAAACGAATCTTCACCACTTCGCCATCTACAGTTTTGAGATTTTGAATCTCTTTAATTGCAGCAAGCATGTTCTTTTCTTTAGTTTCGTGTGTCAAAGTTACTAAATCTGTTTGACTCTCGCCTTCATCTGCCTCTTTTTGCAAGAGGGCATCGATTGAGATGCTGTGGGAGGCCAGGATCTTCGTGATCTCAGCGAGTACACCCGCTTGGTCAGCAACACGCATGCGGAGATAGTAGCTGGTAGTGATCTCGCCGATTGGCAATACCGGAGTATTTTGAACTGCGTCTGGTTGAAAAGCCAAATAAGGAACACGATGCTCGGGATCAGCACTAAGAAGGCGCGTGATATCTACTAAATCCGCAATCACCGCAGAAGCAGTTGGCTCAGAGCCAGCGCCCTTACCGTAATACAAAGTAGTGCCAACAGCATCTCCGAATACTTGGACAGCATTCATAGCACCTTCAACGTTAGCAATTAGACGCTTAGTGGGAATTAAGGTTGGGTGTACTCGCAACTCAACACCGGATGACGTTTTCTTAGCAATGCCAAGTAACTTGATACGGTAACCTAATTGCTCTGCATAACGAATATCAATGGCAGCTAGCTTTGTAATACCCTCTACGTGAGCTTTATCAAATTGCATCGGAATACCAAATGCAATTGCGCTCATGATCGTTGCTTTGTGAGCAGCATCAACGCCTTCAATATCAAATGTTGGATCTGCCTCTGCATAACCTAAGCGTTGCGCCTCTTTAAGAACGGTTGCAAAGTCTAGGCCTTTGTCGCGCATCTCAGACAAAATAAAGTTGGTTGTGCCATTAATGATGCCGGCAATCCATTCGATACGGTTGGCAGTTAAACCTTCACGTAAGGCCTTAATAATAGGAATCCCGCCAGCAACAGCAGCTTCAAATGCGACCATCACACCTTTAGCATGAGCTGCTTTAAAAATCTCATTGCCGTGAACAGCAATTAAGGCTTTATTCGCTGTCACAACATGCTTACCAGCCGCAATAGCCTCTAAAACCAAATCTTTAGCGATGCCATAGCCGCCAATGAGCTCAACCACAATGTCAATCTCGGGATTATTGATAACGGCACGAGCATCATTGACAATCTGCGCACGATTTTTAACGATTTCTTTAGCGCGCTCTACATTGAGATCTGCAACGGTATTAATCCGAATACCGCGACCAGCACGCCGGGTAATTTCATCCTGGTTACGCTCGAGTACAGTGAATACACCACCGCCAACGGTGCCAATACCTAAAAGACCTACTTGGATCGGTTTCATGATGCCTTTGCTGCAGTTGAAGAAGCTTTATGACTATGCTTATTTCGATAGCGCTCTAGGAAACGAGCAAGACGTCCAATAGCCTCCCTGAGCACATCTTCATGCGGCAGGAATACTACACGGAAGTGGTCAGGCTTGCCCCAGTTAAAACCAGAACCCTGCACTAACAATACTTTTTCTTCTCTTAAGAGCTCAGCAACAAACTGTTGGTCATCTTCAATCGGATACATCTGCGGATCTAACTTTGGAAATAAATACAAAGCAGATTTTGGTTTAACACAAGTAACCCCAGGAATATCGGTAATTAACTTCCATGCAAGGTCACGTTGTTTTGCTAAGCGCCCGCCTTCGGCAACTAGGTCCTTAATACTTTGATAGCCCCCAAGCGCAGTTTGAATCGCATACTGTCCAGGCACGTTTGCACACAAGCGCATCGAGCACAGCATATTGAGGCCTTCAATGTAATCACGCACCATTTCTTTATCGCCCGAAACCACCATCCAGCCAGCACGGTAGCCGCATGAGCGGTAGTTCTTAGATAAACCATTAAAAGTGATCGTCACCACATCAGTAGATAGGGATGCAAGCGAGATATGCTTCTCCTCGTCATACAGCATCTTGTCGTAGATCTCATCTGCAAACAAAATTAAACCGTGCTCACGAGCAATTGTTGTCATCTCGAGCAATACTTCTTTGGAATAGATTGCGCCTGTTGGATTATTTGGGTTAATCACCACAATTGCTTTAGTACGAGGAGTAATTTTTTTACGCAGATCATTTAAATCTGGTGCCCAATCCTTAGACTCATCACAAAGATAATGCACTGGAGTGCCGCTAGATAAACTGACTGCTGCAGTCCACAGTGGATAGTCAGGGGCAGGTACCAATACTTCATCACCATCATTTAGTAATGCGTTCATTGAAAGTACGATGAGCTCAGAAACACCGTTGCCGGTATACACATCATCTAAGGCCACCCCTTGAATGCCTTTTTCTTGGCAATACTGCATGATGGCTTTGCGAGCAGCAAAGATACCTTTGGAATCAGAATAAGCTGAGGCATTACTTAAATTGCGAATCATGTCCAACTGAATTTCTTCAGGTGGATCAAAACCAAAAACCCCTACGTTTCCGATGTTTAATTTGATGATCTTATGGCCCTCTTCCTCCATGCGTTGAGCGAGCTCGAGCACTGGCCCGCGTATGTCGTAGCAGACATCATTGAGTTTTTGGGACTTTAGAACAGGTTTCACAATAAATTTAGGGGTAAGTTATTGAAATCTTGGAAAAAACAGCTAGCTATAATCCATATAATTATGACAGAGAGTCCACTTGAAGCTTCAATCTGACCCCCATTTCGGAGCAAATACGATCACCGGCTACGGGGATGGCTACGTCGAAATCAACAAGACTCCCTATACCCACGCTGTCTTATTGAGCTCAGACGGGGCCATCTCAGATTGGCCGGTCCAATCATATGAAGGTCTTGAGGCAACCCATTTTGCTCAAATGGTTGATCTAAAGCCAGAATTGATCCTCATCGGAACAGGTATTCGGCAGCGCTTTCCAAAGCCAGAGCTCCTCAAATCGCTGATTTCTGCAAAAATTGGCTTTGAAATCATGGATTCCCAAGCTGCCTGTCGAACCTACAACATTTTGGTCGGCGAAGGACGCCAAGTTCTACTAGCCTTGATAGTGGAGTCTATCTAATGCAATTTGGACAAATTCGCCAATCGTCCGCTCTGCACCCAGGCAAAATTTTATTGTTGGCCATTATTTATGGCTTGATCTGGTTTGGCACTCTGAACTATCGCCACCTCATCCCATCTGATGAAGGTCGTTATGCAGAAATAGCACGCGAGATGTTAGTCACTGGAGATTGGGTGACGCCACGTTACAACGGCTACAAGTATTTTGAAAAGCCACCGCTTCAAGCGTGGGCAACTGCAGCCACTTTTCAAGTATTTGGCATTGGGGATTGGCAGGCACGTCTGTGGACTGCCCTTACTGGCTTTCTTACTATTTTGTTCATTGGCTTTACTGGGGCTCGTATCTACAGTGCTAGAGCAGGATGGTTAGCGGCAGTCGTGCTCGCATCCAGTCCGATGTGGATTATTAGTGGCCACTTTAATTCCCTTGATATGGGCCTATCTGCATTTTTAGTTGCAGCACTCTGCAGCTTGTTACTAGCACAAACTGCGAATAACAAATCTAGTTGTCGAAATTGGATGTGGGTTTGTTGGATCTTTATGGCACTTGCAACACTCTCTAAAGGAGTCATTGGCGCTGCCATTCC
>CANHLB010000192.1 GCA_947461335.1 Burkholderiaceae bacterium
CAGTTTGTGAAAGAAACCAATTACCGCACTACTGCAGAGCAGATTCCGGATTGGGAGACGATCAAAGTGCAATTGCCTCCAGGCATACCAAAACCTCCAGCCTCCGTTTTTGTTCCAGGGGCCATGGTATTCATTGGAACTAAAGATAAAGTTCGCTTAGATGATTATTCTCAGTGGTGGGCTTATGTCCCTAGCGCCAATTGGCAACATCCCACAGGTCCTAAAAGCAATATTGACGGCAAGGGCAATCACCCGGTAGTCCAAGTGAGTTATGAAGACGCGATGGCTTACGCTAAGTGGGCTGGCAAAAGACTGCCAACAGAAGCAGAGTGGGAGTTTGCTGCTAGAGGTGGCTTAAATCAAGCAACCTATGCTTGGGGTGATCAGCTAGAGCAAGAAGGCAAACTTCCAGCCAATATTTGGGATGTTAAGAAGCAGCCTTTTCCCGTAGTGAGTCCGGTCATTAGCGCTAAAGCTGGTGGAGCAATGGGAACTAGCGCAGTCGGAACCTTTCCGCAAAACGGATACGGCTTATTTGATATGACGGGTAATGCCTGGCAGTGGGTAGCTGATTGGTATGGCTTCAACTTCTTTGCACAGCAAGCCAAAGAGTATGGCAATCAAGTCATTCTCAATCCTAAGGGACCAGATCAATCTTTCGACCCAGCAGATCCTGGTGTTCCTCCTAATGCGCCTAAGCGCGTCATTCGTGGCGGCTCATTCTTATGTAATGAAGACTACTGCCAATCTTACCGGCCTAGCGCTAGAAGAGGTAACGATCCCTATAGCTCAATGTCTCATCTAGGGTTTAGGTTGGTAAAAGACCAGTAATATTTCTGTCAGGCTTTGATGTGATAGCCAGAGATGTTTGACCAAGAAGACTCGAATTACCTTCAGGCTGTTTATTCTTTTGAGCCAGCACCCAATTTATTGGATACTACGATAGTGAATTTCTATTTCAAGAATCCTATTGCTAGGGGGCAATATGCTTTACGAATCTTTTGATAGCGTATGGGCGCCAATCATCGCTTCATTTTTCTGGAGCCTAGGCATAGGCCTCGTCTCATATTTGTTGGTGTTCAAAACAAAGCTATTTGATCATCTCGTTACTAATCCCTTAGTACCACCGTTTTTAGCTTTACCAGCCATCATGTTTGCCTTCTTGATGGGCTTTATGTCCTCAGATGCTTGGCAGAACTTTGCCCATGCAAGAACTGCGCTGATTAATGAAGCCTCGTCCGTCTCGCGATTAATTGCTATTCCTCTTCAATTTCCTGAGCATCAGAAGAATGCTAACTCTCATATTCAGATCTATCTAGAGGAAGTGTTAAATGAGGAGTGGGGCAATAATGACAAGATGTCAGGTAGCGCAAAAACAAAATTAGCACTTGAAAATATTGAATTCATTATCTGGAAGGGTAGTGCAGCATGTTCTAAAGTGGGGGATTCAAAAGAGGCCTGTATCGATGCTTTTACTAGCGCTACATATATAAAGGCACTGGATGATCTGCGCAATGCACGTGAGCAAAGGCTATCTTTAGGGTATTTGTCTCACGTCAACACTAAGTGGTTTTTAGCTATTGCTCTCGCATTCCTTTCCACATTAAGCGTAGCCGCAGTTCATAGGCATAGCCAAAAAACAGCAATTACCTCACTGATTCTTTTCTGCTGCAGTATATGGGTCACCTTTAGCATTGTGACTATGTATAGCAATCCCTATAAGTGGGCAGAAAGACTTGAGCCGGTTCCATTGACTTCAATCTTGAATGGTCTTAAGTCTGGCACTAAATAATCATTAAGACATGGAGAGAATATGATTTTTGCAATCTTATTAATGGATCGCCCGGGCACAGCTGAGTTGCGCATTCAGGTAAGACCGGAGCATCGCGCCTATTTAGCCAAACTGGCTGATCGCATGGCATTTTCAGGACCGCTTACATCAGAGGATGGAAAAACTACTGTGGGCAGTTTGCTGGCAATTGATTTCCCTAGCAGGGCAGAGGTTGATACTTGGCTAAAAGACGAGCCTTTCACCAAAGCGGGTGTCTATGAGAAGCCTGTTATTCATGTCTTTAATAATATGTGGGAGCAAAAGGTAGGATTCCCACCAGCGAAGTGAACCCATTAGATAAGTAGTGTTGTTACTTTTGATATATCATCTGATGATATATTAGGAGGGATGCAAAAACGTGGGATTGTGACTCTTTTGGATCTTCATCAAGAGGTAATAGATCAGGATGATGGATATTGGGTAAAGATAGAGGCTTGGGAAGTCCCGGTTAGTGATGCAGTACCACATGGCATAAGGTATTCATTGACTTTGCATAATCCAAAGGGTTTAAGAATTCTTGGTTATGACAACGCTCATGGGGTAAAACTGAGATCGGGTTATTCAGGAAGAAATTTGACATACGATCATAAACATCGTAGTGCCTCAGATCCAGGTATTCGATATGAGTTCAAGAATGCACACCAACTATTATGTGATTTTTTTGCAGACGTTGACAGGACTTTGAAAGCGGACAAAGAAATATGAAAATAATCAAAATAGGGATTGCCTCACAAAAGGACATTAGGGCGCGTGTACTCGCCATCGCTAAGGGCGAATTAAAGCCAAAGGCAGGCGATCCAAAAATATGGTTTACCTCGATGCGTTCATTGGCTCAGGTCTTAAGTGATGAGAATAGAGCTTTATTGCATGTAATCCGCGCATCTAAGCCGGTTTCAATTTCTGAGTTAGCTGAGCTTACCGGAAGAAAGCAGGGGAACTTGTCCCGTACATTAAAAACCATGTCGAATTATGGCTTGGTCAAAATGCTTCAAGAGGCTAAAGCCTTAAGACCCGTTGCCTGTGGTGACCGTTATGAGATCACGCTTCAATAAATTACAGCGGCTTGATTTGTAACTTTCTAAATTTCACTACGCCGCCAGCGGATTGCAGGGCGATTGGGCCATCAGAAAATTTACTATCTTGTCCATTGGCAACGGTAACGACATCATTCATGACAACTTTGAATTGAGATCCATTTGCTGTAATTTCCATTGTGTTCCAGCGACCACCTGCTTTGGGGACAGGATTGACTTTAGCGACATCTACGATTGCGCCAGTTGCATAAGCTTGCTCTGGACGCGTATCCCAAATATTAATTTCATAGGAATTAGCAGAAGTCACCTTGCTCGCGTCTTGGCAACGAATAAAGATGCCGCTATTGGTATTGGACTCAGCCCAAAATTCTGCTTTGATGATGAAATTTTTATAGCTCTTATTACTCACTAAAAAGCCTGAGGGTTTATCTCCCACAATCAGACCATTTCCAATAGTCCAGCTAGCAGTACCAATAATATTCCAGCCATTTAAGCTGACGCCATCAATTAGGTCCACATACCCATCCGTATTCTGGGCGCTAGCTAAATTTCCACAGAAGAGGGCAGATATGCAAATGGCAAGCATTGCTAGATATTGATTTAAGCGTTTCATAAACTCTCCTGGATGTTGATCGATTGTTACTGAGATATAACGCATTACACAAGCTAATGCTTTCCCTTAACCTTGAAGCAATAATCCAGTAGACTTGAGGTATGAATTTAAGAAAACTCTCTATCCTTAGTGTGGCTATTCTGGTCAATATGCTCTCAGGCTGCGGTTCAATTGAATCGGCGG
>CANHLB010000193.1 GCA_947461335.1 Burkholderiaceae bacterium
AAGGCTACCAAGACTATTTTTTAAGTTATGTAGAGCCTGTTCCATGCCTACATTAATATCTGTCATGACAGTAGAGGGCCCTTGACTGGACCCAAGAATTTTTGCCTCATCTAAATTAATGGCTCTTAATTTGGTATAGGTACTACCAAAGTCTATCAAGAGGGCGAACTCGCTCATGGGATCAGCATCTTCTTTTAGTTACTGCTTGCCAAGGTCTTGTTCCAACCAAGAAAGAATATCTTCTAATCTCGTTCCTGGAGGAGCAGCTCTATCAAATCCCATGTCTAAGAAAATGGCATTAACTTCATCCCAAGATCGCTTACCAACAACAAGATTGCCACCCACATACAGCAAAATACCATCTAGGCCAGCTTCAGTGCATAAATTTCTAAAGCCGCGACAGTCTAATTCGCCTTGACCGTATAAAGATGAAACCAAAATTGCATCTGCTTTGGTTTCAATAGCGGCCTTTACAAAGTCTTCGGCAGGTGTCAATGCACCTAGTGATACCACTTTATAGCCAGCCTTCTCTAAAGCCATAGAAATAATTCGATTTCCAACAATGTGGGTATCTGAACCTATGACTCCAGTAACAATCGTTTTCTGCGACATTTCTATTTTCCCGTTTTAGCTGTTAGTTTTTTAAAGATCGCCAGCTCATTCTCAAGAAAAGTATTTGCTTCAGCCATTGGGATATAGCTATCTGGGAGTGCATATTGCTCTTTTAAGTAAGCAATAAATTCAGGGGTGGTAGATAATTTATTCAGAGAATTCGAGAGTATCAATAATTTTTTGGGGTCCACTCCTTTTTTCGCAACAATTGAACGTGTTTGAGGCAATAAAATTTCGTATCCATAATCGCTCGATACGGGTATATCAGCAAATGGAGGAGGCAGTCTTTTTGATGCAAAAAATATCAAAGGACGTAATTTTTTGGCCTCTAGCTGGCTTCGAATATCGCCTGCTTGTTCATACAAAAGTTCTACTTGATTCCCAAGTACTGCCACATAACGCTCTGAGGGTTTTGGATAAGGGATGCTAACCAAGCTGATACCCTTTGAAACTAAATAATTTACGGTAGATTCATCAGGGCTATTAGGCCCTGTAATGGCAACATTGATTGAGTTGGGTTTTAGTTTCGCAGCAGCGACTAAATCATCCCAGGTTTTGATAGGGCTATCATAGTTTGCGAAGAGACCTGAAGGCTGGCGAATCATCACTGCCAAAGGCGTTACATCACTGTATGTGAAAGTTGATTTTGGAAAGGCATCTAAAGATAGCGTATCTCCAGTCAAGACCCCAATTGAATAGCCTTTCGCTCCATTTTGGATCATTTTATTGAGGCCAATACTGCCGGTTGCCCCTGGAACATTTTGAACAGTAATGTTAGTTTTTAAATCAGTTTCCAGCCATCGCGCAGCCATTCTTCCCATGATGTCCGCTCCACCTCCAGGTCCCCAAGGAACAATTAGCTCGATTGGACCTGCTGGATACACTTCCTGAGCAGAGACAGGATGAATGTGGAATAGTGAAATGAGGGGTAATACAAGACCACAAATACCTTTTTTGAAATTTTTCATCATTAGACTCCTTAGTTTTATGCTACTTTCAAAAGAAATTTACCTAGAGTTGCTCGAGACTCAAGCAATGTATGGACTTTTTGGATTTCGGATAGCTGATATACATCATGTATAGAGACGCGCAACTTTCCGTTTGAGATTAAAGAGAAAATTTCACTCATTCTCTGATTAATGACTTGTGCATTTGGAATGTAGTCCGCTAAATGGGGGCGCGTAAAGTAAATGGAGCCTGCTTCAGCTAATGCTAGAGGTGCAATACCTGCCACTTGGCCAGAGCTTGCGCCAAACATAACGCATAAACCTCTTTTTTGGAGGCATCGAATACTTCTATCGATTGTGTCTTTGCCAACAGAATCAAATACGACATTGACCCCCTGATTTTCGGTAATTCTCATTACCTCTTTCTGAAAATCTAATTCGCGATACAGGATGGTGTGATCAGCCCCTAGTTTTTTAGCAATCTCTGCCTTTTCTTCGCTGCCAACAGTAGTGATTACAGTGGCACCTTTGAGTTTAGCAAGTTGTATTGCAAGCTGGCCTACTCCACCAGCGCCAGCATGAATTAAGCAGGAGTCATTATTTTTTAGGGCGTATGCTGAATTGGTTAAATAATGTGCCGTTAAGCCCTGAAGCATTAATGCTGCAGCATCACTGCTATCAACTGTTTCGGGAATTTTGACAATTCTCCATGCGGGTACTGCAGCATATTCTGCATAACTTCCTCTGGAGAGGCAATAAGCGACACGCTCCCCTAATTTGAATCCCTCAACATTTTTACCAAGCGCATGAATTGTCCCAGCACCCTCCATGCCAACAGTCATAGGCAGGGGTGTTTGATAGGTATGAGATTTTGCATATGAACCATTGCGCATATACACATCCATATAATTAATTCCGGCGTACTCTATTTTGACAATTACCTCATTTTCCTCTGGGCTTGGTATAGGAATATCTTTTTCTAGTAATTTATCTGGCCCACCGAATTCGTCAATTTGAATTGCTCGCATTTTTTCCTCGATCAGTAGTATTGCTTAGTTGAAATCTGGAACTGATTTATCAAATTTAGGTCAATATTCGGCATGTAGGAGGGCTCAAGAGATATACAGCCATCTTTGAATTGGAGGGGATTTTGGAGAACAGAGGAAACTGGCTTCATAAAGCCATTCATTTCACCAGCATTAGTAATATGTGTTTTCGCAGCCAGCGCTTCCATCCAGCAACCAATCTCCCCAGCAACTCCATTCCCAAGAACGGGCTTCATACCAAGATCAGATATGAGAGAAAGAGCATTACTCAAGTTTTGATAAGAGCCAAATTTCATTAGCTTCACCTTAATATAGGTAGCTATCTTCAAATCTGCTGCCCTCTGAATATCTTCTAGCCCATAGATTGACTCATCGAGCATCATTGGGACATTCGCAATTTTTGAAATTGCCAACGCTGAATCCCAGTCATCCGCATGACAAGGTTGTTCAAATAGCTCTATCCCAAGTGGATCTAGCAGCTCAATAAAGCGGATTGCCTCAGATCTCGAGTAGCCTTGGTTACCATCAAGCCGAATTTTTGCCCGTTCCTTTAAGACTCTTTGAACATTCTTCACCTTCAGGCTATCTTTCTCTACATCAAATCCAACTTTAACCTTGAGGGTATTAAATCCGCTGGATATTAGATGTTCAATTTCAAGCTCAAGGTCTTCGAGACTTTCAGAATTAACTACCCCAAGTATGGGGACTGATCCAAAGGATTGAGTGCTAAATGCACTTCTTTGCTTAGCAAACTCGATTGCTGAAGCAAGAGCAGTAACCGTAAAAGGATCACTCGCTAAATATTGATTAAGAAGTTGTTGATTTGATTCATCAGATTGCGTTACTAAATCTTTAGCAAGTGCCTGAATTAAATCCCAGCTACCATCAATAGTCTCCGGCGTGTAACCAGTGAGAATGGTTGCTTCACCCAATCCTTGATTCCCATCGGCATCTATAACACTGGCGATTAATGTATCGAAATGGGTTACGGGGCCAAAAGCCAGTTTATAGGGCACCTTTAAAGGTAGCTCAAGCCGATAGAGGGTGATGGATTC
>CANHLB010000194.1 GCA_947461335.1 Burkholderiaceae bacterium
ATGAGCAAGATATAGGCAGGCAGATGGTTCAAAGTGAATGCTATCGAAGATAGATTAAAGATCAATGCTGATGGCAGAAGTCCATCGTGATAGATCGCCATTCCACAGACTACGAGTCCCATCAGGGCACCATAGGGCAAAACCTTAGTAGAGTTTTTAAGTGACACCCTACACGCAGCATAAACTGCTCCAGCGGCTACACCAATCGCTGAAACAGCTTGGAGAGCAGCACTCTCAGCAAGATTCATGTGCAGAGCATATTGAGCCCACTTCAACATAATAAATTGCAGCGTCGCCCCCGCACCCCAAAATAAAGTGGTCACCATTAAAGATAGTCTTCCAAGATGATCTCTGGATAAGGTAGTCAAGCAGTTGGCAAACTCCTTTATAAGGAATTGGTAGTCTAGCTTTAGCTTCTTAAATGTTAATCCGACATTAAATATCGGTAGATTCAAGAACGCTGCGAGTAAATATAAACTGGCAATAAAACAAATGGCAATCTCGGCAAGGCTATATGAACCCGTTTGCAAAAGTTCAGGAATGAATTTGGCTAATGATTGATTAAAGACATCACTAATCAGAAATCCACCCAGTAAGGTACCGAAAATAATGGAGGCAATAATTAACCCCTCCATCCAACCGTTGGCAGCCACCAATTTATCTGAAGGAAGTAGCTCAACTAAGATTCCATATTTAGCGGGAGCGTAAAGTGCCGCACCAATTCCAACGATTCCATAACCCAATAATGGATGCAAACCAAAAACAATCAATATGCAACCACCTGTTTTAAGAATATTAGAAGCCAACATGACCTGACCCTTAGGTCTTGAGTCTGCAAATGCACCAACGAAAGGCGCAAAAATCACATAGGGAATAACAAAGAAAATTTTCAGTGCTGGGGAAAACCAACTAGGCTCACTCATTTGAACCAATAAAGCAATGGATGCAATTAGTAATGCGTTGTCTGCTAAGGAAGATAGAAATTGTGAAGAAGCAACAACATAGAAAATGCGATTCATTGTTTAATGCAGGCCTGGCTTAAAGCAAGGGCATTCATCTTTTTTTCTTGTGGGGGATGGCTGTGCAAGAGCTCGTAATAATTTTGATTTAATTTAGCTGTGACAGATTCCCAGGAAATATTCAAAGTAGTTTGTCGGGCATTTTTTCTAAAAACATCTAACTCGGGACCTTTCTTCAATAATTCAAGGCTTTGATTAATGAAGCTATTAGGATGGTTGCAATCAGCTAACATTCCATTTACCCCACTTTGAATAACTTGACCAGCAGCTGCGTAGTCATATGCCAATACCGCCAGACCACTAGCCATTGCCTCTAAAGTGACATTCCCAAATGTTTCACTGAGGCTGGAGAAAAGAAATATATCGCCACTGGCATAGTACTGAGCAAGACTTTCGCCGGACTGAATACCTGCAAAAATACTGTTAGGGCATGTTAGCTCTAAAAAACTTTTTTGCGGTCCATCGCCAACCCATACTATCTTCAGATTTGGCTTAATGGCTAGCATCGCCTTAAATGCGCTCACAGTCACCTGCAAGTTTTTCTCTGACGCGAGTCTGCCAACGTACACAACGACTTCTTCATCCCCCTTAACGCCCCAGCTTTCTCTTAAGGCTCTAGAGCGCTTGGAAGGATTAAATAAGTCAGTATCAATCCCCCTGGCCAATACTCTCAGCCTCTCAAAACCCGCACTTTGCAGTTGATTTTTAAGCCCTTGGGTCGGCACCATAGTGAAGTTTGTTCTATTGTGAAAATACCTCATGTACTTTTGTATGGGGCTTCTTAGCCAACTCAATCCGTAATGAGATGAATAGGCATCAAAATTAGTTCGGAAGTCTGAGCAAATAGGAATGCCTAGTTTCTGAGCGGCTTCTAGGGCTGACCAGCCAAGAGGACCCTCTGTCACGATATGCACTAGATCGGGGCGATTCACTGACCATTGCTGGAGGAACATCCCTCGCCTTGGCAGACCAATCTTTAAGGAGCTATAACCAGGAATAGGAATTCCTTGGGTCAGTATCTCCTGAAAATGGGCCTGCGTTACGGGGCTATCACTCCTTCCTTGACGCGGCCTTACGAGCGTGATGTGGTGACCTAAATCCCTTAAACCACGGATGAAGCGGGCTACTGTGCTTGCAACTCCATTTACTTCTGGAGGGTAGGTTTCTGTGACGATAGAGATCTTTAAGGGCTCGACTACAAGCGCATTTTTTTCTAAATTGGTGTCTTCGCAAGTCATTGCCTGAGTATTCGTTAATTTCATAACAGTTTTATGACAGTCTCAGTCTTGATTGTCTTATTAGTGTCACATTTAAACTGTAAATATGACGCAAGCGTAATTATTTTGTCATGAAGTTCACACTATGTATTGGAAACTAAATTGATTCATTTTCTAGAGACTTTAAAAAAACAACGTTGGGATGATCATCGCTACTATCACCATAGTCGAATCAATCAGTCATTACACTTAGTTAGTGCGGTCAGCTTTTTGACTGCTTATGGCTTACTTTTTATTGACCCTATTGCAGCATCATTGCTTGCTTGGCTTGTTGCTATGACAACACGGCAAAGTGGTCACTTCTTCTTCGAGCCAAAAGGTTACGACGAAGTCAATAAAGCCACACACGAATATAAAGAACAAATTAAAGTGGGTTATAACCTCAACCGAAAGGTAGTGCTTCTTTCGATATGGGCCGCGATCCCACTGCTAGTCTGGGCTAACCCAATCTGGTTACAAAAATTTGTTGCCCTCAATACCTTTACAAATACTGATGGATTCATAAGACAGACAGGCTTGCTATGGCTTTGGCTTGGCGTCGGTGGCGTTTTGTTCCGTACATTCCACTTATTCTTTATTCATAATGTGGAAGCTGCCTTTGCTTGGATGACGAAAATCATGACAGATCCGTTTCATGATGCCAAGATTTATGCTACTGCCCCGCTGTATTTACTCAAAGGCCAGTTAATTGATCCAATGGATCATGGCAACTTCGAGGAAGAGCTGCTTCCTCAGTAAAGTCTCAGCCAGAGAAATGATTTAGGACTTGCTACCAAAAATCATTTCTCTGAGAATTTGTCGCTTGATAATCTTATTCGTCAAGCCACCTTCATTCCACCACCAGCCATCCTGCTTCATGGCTTGAGCGGCGCGAATGAATTTTTCTTTAACGGCAGCCATATCTGAGTCACTGTAATTCAAGCTAAAGATAAATCTGCCAGTCCCAATCCAACTGAGTGCTAAACCCTGCTCCTTAAGGTAGTACTGGAACATCCAGTTGTAACGGGATGGCTCCGTATAGTAAATAGTCCAAATACTAGACATATTCGCTATCTTGACAGGCAAGTTGAGTGTTAAGAGACTTTCATTCAGATCATTGGCGCGACGATCCCAAACGACATCTAAGTCGGAGTAAATCTTTTTCACCGGATCACTGTCTAGACTCTCTAAGAAAACTTGCATAGCGCCCATCACATAAGGATGAGAATTAAAGGTGCCCCTTGCAAAACAGATATCCGCTGGCTTATCCGCTTTAAATCGCATCATCAGCTCTTTTTTGCCACAAACGACACCGATTGGTAATCCGCCACCTAGGGTCTTTCCA
>CANHLB010000195.1 GCA_947461335.1 Burkholderiaceae bacterium
ACCTCTCATTTGATTGTAAAAAATCTAGAGCAAACCCACAGCCCAGAGGCGGCTAAAGCGATTGCGGATTTTGGCAAACAGTCTATCCAAGTGGAAAAGAGTGGTCAAGGAGTACCGCAGGTAGATGCCTATCAGCCTGCCAATAATTTCCCCCTAGGTGCAGACCCAATCTTAGTGATGGATGTAAAGTGCTCCTTAGAAAAGCATGAGCAAGAAGATGTTTTATCTCTAGATCTGGTATTACCAGGTGGCGCCAATATTAATTTGAAGATGGCTGGCCATACTTTGCATGCTATGTGCGCATTACTCAACCAACTGCGTGCGCATGCGGCATGGGGTGACGTACCGCAAGTTCAAGATGTTGTTGCTACTGAAACCCCAATAGTAGAAAAGACTAAAAAGCAGCTATTTCATTAAAAGGGCAGCTTTGCACCTGGTTTAGCAGCAAGCAATACAGCCTTAAATTCCGCCTGTATGCGTTGGATTGCTGCTTCACTATCCGCCTCAAAGCGCATCACTACCACCGGTGTTGTATTCGATGGTCTAGCCAGTCCAAAACCATCAGCGTATTCCACACGCACCCCATCAATCGTATTGATCGATTGTGAAGTAGGGAACTTCGCATTAGCTTTAATGGACTCTAACAAAGAAAAGGGCTCGCCTTCAGCACAGGCTAATTGCAACTCTGGGGTACAGATCGCATTAGGTAAATCATTCAAGGTTTTGTTTGGATCTTTCTCTTTTGAGAGGATCTCTAATAAACGCGCTCCAGTGTAAAGACCATCATCAAATCCGAACCAACGGTCTTTAAAGAAGATATGTCCAGACATTTCACCGGCAAGGGGTGCACCAGTTTCTTTGAGTTTGGCTTTCACGAGTGAATGCCCTGTTTTCCACATCAAGGGCTCGCCCCCGTGTTGTTTGACCCAGGTGGCTAAATTACGAGTGCACTTCACGTCATAAATAATCTGTCCACCAGGATTTCTTGAAAGAACATCTTTAGCAAAGAGCATTATTTGGCGATCAGGAAAGATCACCTGGCCATCTTTAGTGACTACGCCAAGTCGATCAGCGTCGCCATCAAAGGCAAGACCGAGTTCATTATCCGTAGTCTGTAGATTTTTAATAAGATCTTGTAAGTTCTCAATATGAGCAGGGTCTGGATGGTGGTTTGGAAAATGACCATCGACTTCACAAAAGAGCTCTTGCACTTCACAGCCTAAAGCTCTAAATAGTTGACCTGCAAAAGCTCCACCCACGCCATTTCCGCAATCGACTACGATCTTCATTGGACGAGCTAACTTCACATCGCCCACAATGTGCTTTAAGTACATCGGGAAAATGTCAAAGGTACTTCTAGTACCTTGACCTATTGCAAATTGCTTAGCTTCAATACGCTGACGCAGAGCCTGAATTTGATCGCCATAGATAGCAGCGCCACCCAATACCATCTTAAAGCCGTTGTAATTCGGGGGGTTGTGGCTACCAGTAATCATGATTCCAGACTTGGGCTTCTTACCATTCAATACTTGATTGGCTCCAAAGTAGACCATAGGAGTAGCAACCATCCCTAAATCAATCACATTGATGCCAGTAGATAAAAGACCTTCAGTTAAAGCTTCAATCAAACTTGGGCCAGATAAGCGGCCATCACGACCGATGACGATTTCGGTTTCTCCAAGCTCACGCATCTCAGTGCCAAAAGCTTGGCCAATGAGTTTGGCAATCGATGGATCTAAAGTCTCATCAATAATCCCGCGAATGTCATAGGCTTTGAAAATAGAGGGAGATAATTGCATAAACTTTCCTTGGGCTAGCTAGAGTTAGTTAGCTGTTAAAGAGATTAATACGCGCAGCTGTAATCGCATCAATATTGGCATCTGCTGATACTGGAGCGCCATTCTTCAGTGCACTTTCAATCGGCTTGGCCAATACTTTGCCTAATTCAACTCCGGGCTGATCAAAGCTATTGATATTCCAGAGCGCCCCTAAGACTGCTGCGCGGTTTTCATATAAAGCCAGGAGAGCCCCTAGATAAAAAGCATTGAGCTTTGGTAATACCAATAAATTACTAGGACGTTGTCCTGGGTAGGTATTGTTCGGATTGTCAGTTTTCTTACCATTGGCTAGCGCTTGGGCTTGAGCCAAACAGTTCGAAAGCAAAATACGATGATGCTCTTTAGCTTCCGCCAGCTTACTCATTGGCTCTCGAATGACAATAAAGTCAATCGGAATCACTTCTTTTCCTTGATGTAGTAACTGAAAGTAGGAATGCTGTGCATTACTGCCAGCACTACCAAAGACGACTGGAGAGGAATGTTTTACAGGTTTGCCATTGCGGTCAACAGACTTGCCATTGCTCTCCATATCTAATTGCTGCAACCACTTCGGGAACCAATCTAAAGCATCTGCATACGGAATGGCTGCATAGGACTTAATACCAAATGTTTCTTGTTGATGCAGCAAAGCTAATGCCATGATTGCCGGCAAGTTTTGTTCTAGAGGCGCATTCTTAAAATGCAAGTCCATGGCGTGCGCACCAGCCAAGAACTCCTCAAAAGCTTTAAAACCATACTGCAGGGCAATTGGTAAACCAACGGCTGACCATACAGAGTAACGCCCGCCAACCCAGTCCCAGAAGGGGTAGATATGATCCTCTTCAATGCCAAATGCTTTTGCGGCAGGCACATTGGCAGTGACTGCAAATAAGGCTTTCTCTATCTGACCTTTGGTGCAACCATTCGCTTTGAGCCAAGCAACAACGGCTTTAGCATTCATAGTCGTTTCTAGAGTAGTAAATGACTTAGAAACAATCACCACTTTAGTGCTATTGGGTTGTGCGCGATCCAAAATGCGGGCTAACTCAGCAGTATCAATATTAGCTAAGAAGTGCATGCGCATACCGCGGCTCTCAATACCGGGTACATGAGCTAGGGCTTCAATCGCTAAACGGGGACCAAAGTCGGATCCACCAATACCAATATGAATCACATCAGTAACGCCAATCCACTTATTGCATAGCGCTTCAATACGATGCCAAACTTCACTGACTGCTGGCATGACATCCTGCCCATTAAGCAAGACAGGAGATTTAGAGAGGTTGCGAAGTGCGGAGTGAAGAGCAGGGCGATCTTCACTCAAATTGATATGTTTTCCTGCAAACATGTCGGAGATAAATTCTTCTACACGAGACTTTCGAGCAATTGCGAAGAGATCTTGCCACTGAGTTGCACTGATATTCTGGTATGCAGTATCGAGTACTACCTCTACAGCCGTATGGATGTTCGGGACGCCGCTATTGAGCAGATTTTCGGCGGCTTGCTTGGGGCTAGAAGACATTTCTAGATTTTATCAAGAAGGTATGCAAAATCCCCTAAAACACTGAAAATGTTAGGATTTCAGTATATTTACCAGTATTCATATAGGGCAAGGCAAATAGATGGAGCAAGTCGACTGTGTCGTGATCGGGGCTGGGGTGATTGGTCTAGCCGTCGCCCGCGAGATGGCGCTTCAGGGCCATGAAACGATCCTGCTCGAGAGAGAAGGCTCCTTTGGCACCATTGCTAGCGCCAGAAACAGTGAAGTAATTCATGCTGGCATCTA
>CANHLB010000196.1 GCA_947461335.1 Burkholderiaceae bacterium
AGAGTAGGCCTGATCAAGTGAGTTGTAACTTTGCTGAGTAACACAAGCAGTTAATGATGCCATTACGAAAACGGATATCGCTATTGCAGCACTCTTTAATGTAAACATTTTTTCCTCAATTAATTAACGTTATAAATATTGATACTTAAGGAGTATAGCTTGCATGTACGCTGCCAATGATTAATCGTTTGCTCACGCACCCTTCACCTAAACGAATTATTTAAAAGCTAAAGGCGAATGACGATTCATTTGATGATTTAGTCATTTGGAGAAAAATGAGTTGATGAGAGATATAAGGTACTTTGAGAGGCTAGCAGTGGGCCAGAATCTTTTTCACTCTCCGCCTTCACTGATTTCCACTCCTCATCTTTTGCAAAGGCATCCCATGCGCTCTTCTCTGCCTCTTTACTTGGAAAACGTACCAAATAATTAAAGGTGCTTGGATCTTCTAGATTATCCCAGCAATGCGTAACCTCAATGCCCAGCCTACTAAAAATGGGTATGGTCTTTTCTGCAAAACGTTTTTTTAGCGCGGCGATATTCCCCTCGGTTGCCTTATAAGTTTTTAGCTCGTAAATCATTTTTCCTCCAAAATTACTTTTTAATCAACATTAATTTCTGCATCTCCAGTTGATGCCCATTCAGCCCATGAACCCTCAAAAAGACTGGCTTGTTTAGCTCCAAGCATATGCATTGCATAAATTAATACGCACGCCGTTACACCAGAACCACATGTGCTTATAACCTCACGATTCAAATTTATATTGTGCGAATTCAAAAGTTCGACAATTCTCCCAGTTGAAGCAAAAGTACCAGATTTGACATCCCAAAATTGAGTAGATGGCAAACTAATGCTACCGGGTATATGCCCACTCTTAATACCCACTATAGGCTCCGGTTCAAGTCCTTTAAATCTTCCATGAGGTCTGGCGTCAACTATTTGCGGCGCATCTAGATAATTAAATTGAATGTCTTTAGCAGCCTGCTTCACCACTTTAAAGCTAACCGCTTTTTGCAATGCGCTTTTACACAGATATTTTTTGGGCTCTATTTCTTTTCCGGGACCGGATTCTAATTTGCGGCCTTCCGCCTTCCATTTGAGCAACCCACCATCTAAGATGAAAATTCTTTTATGCCCAAACATTTGGAAAAGCCACCATGCCCGTGGAGAGGATCCAATTCCATTTACATCATATAGAACAAGCGCATCATCATTGGCAACTCCGTGAGCACCAACAAACTCTGAAAAATGTTCAGGACTTGGTAATGTGTGACTGAATTTACTCTCAGGATCGGCAGCAGCTAGGAGATCAAAATAAATTGACTTGGGCAAATGCTCCTTCTGGAACTCTAACCGACCACTCCTTCCAGAATTTGGTAAGTAACATGAAATGTCTAATACTTTTAACCAAGGTGAATCCAAATGTAAAGCAAGCCATTCGGAGCTTACTAAAGACCCGGTATTCATTGCTTCCATAGAAGTGATTAATCCCCTTTAATGCCGGTCTGGGTCACAAAATTTCCCCACTTTACGGATTCTGCTCTAACGAATGCTCTAAATTCTTCAGGCGTATCACCTCCAGGAGTAGCTCCGATTGATTCCATGCGTTTGCGTAATGCCGGATCCTTATATCCATCGCGTACTATGGACGCTAAACGGTTTACTATTTCAGGTGGAGTACCTGCTGGTGCAAACAACCCGCTCCAGCCTTCAACTGCAAAACCAGGCAATGTTTCTGATATTGCTGGTATTTTTGGGGCTAAAGCAAAACGCGAGGCACTGGTTACGCCCAACGGCCGGAGCTTTCCAGACTCAATCCAAGGAATTGCATCGGAATAATTAGCAAATGTTAATTGGGTCTCGCCTGCCACTGCTGCAGTTACTGCTGGTGCACCACCTCGATAAGGCACATGAATCATATTGATGCCCGCTCGGGCCTTGAAAATCTCACCGGCGAACTGTGTTAAACCACCAGCCCCAGAGAAGTTTAATTTTCCTGGATTGGCCTTGGCATATTTAATGAGGTCAGCAACTGAATTAATAGGCAAACTAGGATTAACCAGCAGCACTAAAGGGTTGGTATTAATCAAGGTGATGGGTGCGAAATCCTTTACCCCGTCATACTCAATCTTCCCCAAATGCTGACTCAAAGTTTGCGGAGCAGCCAATCCCAAGAGCAGCGTGTAACCATCAGGTGGACTTTTTGCCACAAATGCAGTTCCTACAGTTCCGCTAGCTCCAGTCTTGCTTTCAATAATTACCGTTTGATTCAACGCATCTTGAAACATTGGTGCAATGATTCTGGCGACCGTATCGGCTATACCACCAGGGGCATAGGGAATAATGATTCGAATTGGCTTAGTAGGATAATCTTTTTGAGCGCTAACTCCTCCGGTTGCTAAAAGTAGTCCGAGAAATATAAGAATCGACTTCACAATATTTAAACTTAATCTACTCACGCTTAGCTCCTTTAAATTGGAAAAACCATTAGGGTATCAACTCTTCTTGAGTCCAAAATAACTCGGCGCTCTTTAAACTTAGGAATATCGTCCACTAAAAGAACTTGGTCTAAATATTTTCCTGTTGCGAATAAATCTGTATATCCATTTTCCATTGTTCTATACACTGAAAAATTAGAACGCACACTAAAAAGATTGCTTTCAATTGGCCTAATTGAAGGTTTAGTGACAATATGGCAGTACCGATGAGATTCATAAATATTTGCAGTTTCAAGAGCAATAATTCTATCGCTCATCATTCCACGCCCCTTGCAATGAATAATCCCAATAGGAAGTCTATCCTCCTCATTCTGGACTGTCGTTACAAAATAGAGGCCATCATCACAAAAAAAGCTATCCCACTCCTTAACCAATCCATCATCTAATGTATACGCATAATTCGTCAAGAAACTTTCAATCTTATTATTGACATCATGATTTGAAACGTCCGTATTTAATACATCTGCGGTCTTAAATGTATTCATAAACTTTGATTGAACCCCATGATGTTTCTGTATCCGTACCAAAATCCCCTAACAGAAGTTTCTGTAGCACGAGATGACTCATTTGACTCAGCTACCGTACCCCCCATTTCAACAAATGAAGATTCTTTTGGGCTCGTCTTCGTACCCCTTTGTACAAATGAATTAATGCAACCATCCTCCAATGCAACCAGCCCAGCAGCACCAGTCAAATTACTCTGCATGACTCTCATATGCTCCTGCTCATCTGTATCGCCTTTATCGCCCAAGAACAGCCAAAATAACTCAGTCTCATCGACCCCTCTTGGCACAAAATGTCGAATTGCCAATGAATTTAATGTGTACTGAATAACTAAATTTGGAAATATGGTCTGAATACTATGAGTAATACCATCATCAAACTCTTCCCAGGAGGCAATCAATTCTGGCGCAGCTAAGGATGAAGTGTATTTGGCTGAATGGACATCTGCAGAAGAATATTCTTGATCGAGTTTGTGAGTCATTCTTTTGGAATAACTAATATGGTGCCACTTATCATCAGCCAAGATGATGCCGCCATCCATATCTAATCTATTTACTTTAAAAGCAGTGTAGAAGGTATGAA
>CANHLB010000197.1 GCA_947461335.1 Burkholderiaceae bacterium
CCTCATTATTGAAGAGGAATATACCTCTGAGCAATGTATGAGCATTATGGTAGCTAAGAAGGTCCGCCATCTACCTGTTTTAAAGAATCAGCAGGTGATTGGCGTGATTTCTATTGGTGACTTGGTGGGGGATATTATTAAAAGCCAAACCAACCAAATTAGTTTTTTAGAAACCTATATGAAAGATAATGGTCTTGATACTAAAGGGAATTCCCATTTTTCATTCTTGGGATAGTGGTCAGTAGAGGTAATTTACTCGTTCTATAGGGGGCTAAGTGAAACTTCAATTCTTTATTAGGGCATTAGGATTTTCCGTCTTGTTGAGCAGTTCCTTGCTTGCGCTGGCAGCTTATCCGGATAGACCCGTAACTATCATCATTGGATTCCCACCGGGTACGGGAACGGATACCGTGACACGAATCATGGCTGATCGACTTTCTCAGAGAATGGGACAGCAATTTTTAGTGGAGAACAAAGTTGGCGTGGCGGGAAGTATTGGGGCTGGAATAGTTGCAAAAGCTAAGCCTGATGGATACACCTTATTAGTTAGTGCATCTGCGCCGATGTCGATCAACCCCCATATTTACAAAAATCTTACTTATAGCCCGTTGACGGATTTCACGCCAATTGGAATGCTGGTATGGTTGCCTTATTTAATGGTGGTCAATCCTAATGATCCAGCCAATACATTGCAACAATTTCTGGCAAATGCACAAAAGAGTCCAACTCCGATTAGCTATGGATCCACTGGTAATGGGGCTACTAGCAACTTAGTGATGTCGGTATTAGCTAAGCGCGCCAATATCGAGATGACCCAAGTTCCCTATAAGGGTAGCAGTCAAGCACAAGCGGATGTGATTGGAGGGCAGTTACCAGTGACCTTTGATACGCTATCTTCTAGTATTGCCATGGTGAAGGCAGGGAAGTTAAAACCCTTGGCTGTCGCTACACTGAAAAGAACAGAACTAGCTCCAGAGATCCCAACAGTAGTTGAGCAAGGTTTTCCAGGATTTGAAATTGGGGCTTGGCTAGGACTTTTTGGACCACTTGGCTTACCGCCGGCTATTCAGAAAACCTTATTAAATGAAATCAATCTCATACTACAAGAACCAGAAACGCGTGCGAAGTTAGCAAAGGGTGGGGCTGAAGTTCGTGCCTCCGCCTCTTCTGGGGAATTTGCGGTGTTCTTAAAAAATGATTACGACAATACTGGAAAATTGATTCGTGATTTCAACATTAAGCCAATGGAATAAAAGCATTATGAATAAAGCCAGTTATGTTGTCAGTGCTGCCGAGCAGCAGGCTCGTATTGACTTAGCAGCCTGCTACAGGCTGGTCTCCCATTTTGGAATGAGTGATTTAATTTACAACCATATTACTGCTAGGGTCCCCGATAGCAAAGAAGAGCATATTTTGATCAACCCCTATGGGTTAATGTACAACGAAGTTACTGCTTCCAATCTCATCACTATTAATCTAGATGGCGACATTATCTATAACCCTAACCCAGATTTTGGAATTAATCAGGCTGGATATGTCATTCATAGTGCAGTGCACCGAGCCAGAGAGAATGTCAGCTGTGTAATTCATACCCATACGCGTGCTGGCATGGCTGTTTCTGCGATGGAATGTGGTCTATTGCCCATTACTCAAACTGCTATGCGATTTCATGGCATCACTTATCACGACTATGAAAGCGTCGCAATTGATTTGGATGAGCAATCCCGCTTAGTTGCGGATTTAGGGGATCAAACTGCAATGATTTTAAGAAATCATGGCCTCCTTGCAGTAGGTCCAAGCGTAGCTCAAGCCTTTAATACTTTATATTGGCTAGAAATGGCATGCAAGGCTCAGGTCGATGCGCTCTCTACCGGCATGAAATTAACGATGCCATCAGATGAGGTGATTCAGAAAACGCATCACTTATACCAACCTCAGGTGAGAAGGCCATTTGGAGAAATGGAGTGGCCTGCAATGCTTCGAATTGTGGAAAAATTAGACCCGACTTATAAAAATTAATTTATCAAGTTGATAGGGCTTCTTAGAATACACGCTCAGACAAAGGTTTTTGATTGATAAAGTTTTGTATATTTTTTACGACTGAATCAATTCTTCTTTTGTCCAACTGATCAGTCCAGCTGGCGGTATGTGGAGTCATGATGACGTTATCTAACTCATGGAACGGGAATTCTGACGGTTGCATTTCTAAATTATCAGTGCTTGCATATTGATACCAAACATCAAGCAGTGCACCGCCAATCTGATGGTTTTTTAGAGCCTTATAAATCGCCGCTTCATTAATAATGGGTCCTCTAGCAACATTAATAATGACTCCAGATGGTTTCATTTTCTTGAGTGTAGATTCGTTGATGATATCTCTAGTGCTCTCGCTTAATGGTGCAGTAATCAAAACATAATCGCTTTCCATCAATAATGCCTCTAGGTGTGAGCTGTCTTTCCACCATTTCAGTCTTACATCTGCTTTCGGATTTCGGCTAATCGCTATAAATTGCATGCCAAAGGGAGTTGCGAGCTCGGTAACTCTCTTGGCGATATGACCAAAGCCAATAAAGCCGATGGTTTTATTTTGAATCTCACTATGCTTTAGCCCTCGGACAATGGAGCCGCCGTAAGTCCATCTTCCTTGGCGTAGCTCTCGATCCATATGGCGCATATTAATAGCAAATTCTAAAATTCCCAACATGACGTATTCGGCAATAGGTTCAGAGTGCTGATTGGTATTGCAAACAACGCAGCCATCTGGAAGCCATTCCTTTTTAAGCCACTCCATGCCAGAAAATGGCACTTGAATTAATTCGAGGTGCTTGCCCGCTGTAATGAGATCTTCAATCAGCTGTGCATCTTTTGAATAAACCAACTCAGCCGACACAACCAGAATATGGGCTTTGGAGACAAGCTCAAGCAATTCAGATTTGGGTTGTTCGATCGTGCAGTGTTGAACTGCCCAGGGCTTCCCAAGCGCCTGGATCAGTGGAGCAAGAAATATTTTTCCATATTCACCAACAATTAGAATATTTTTATCCATCATATTACGAGGTTTTTTATTTAGCCTTACCGAATAGAGCAATGCCAAATTCACAAGCATATTTTTTATGCTCCTCAGAGCCTGCGAAGGAATCCCCCTCCATAAAAGGACTACGCATAATCGCTTGGAATCCTCTTAAGGCTATGCGGCATTCATCTTCATCCATTACCTTAATAGTGCCGGTAATATTTTTACGTTGTAGCTGAAGAAGTCTAGGGATCACCGAGTCCGTTACTTGATTTAATTCTTCAGGCTTTTTAGCCATCTTAAATAAAAGCCGAACTAAAGATTTATATTTTTGATGGGTATGCTTTTTTTTATTCAACTTCAAAAATAAAAAGCTAACAATACTTGTCATCACGATCGTAATAGTATCGTTGGGCGTAAAGCTATCGATGAGTTCTTCAGTCTCTATTACAACTTTTCGTAAATGGCGATCAATAAAGATAAAGGCAAATAGTGAGTTGAGGCTGCCAAAGTAACGATAAAGAGTGCCTATTGAGTAGCCAGACTTTGTAGAAAGCTCTCTTGCGCTAG
>CANHLB010000198.1 GCA_947461335.1 Burkholderiaceae bacterium
TAAAACACAATACAGAGATACAAGAATTTGAAACCCTAGACCAAGCAATGGCTTGGGCAAAGGAACTAGGTGAGTTTGTAACAATTCAATTTAATGGTACTGAAGTCGTAGGAAAATTTGGAGCTGATGGAATCGCAGATGGTAAGTTTTCAAATGGCGAAGCCTACACATGGAAAAAACGAAGAAGAAGTTAATAAAAAACCACTCCGTAGAGTGGCTTGATGATGTAAAGAAAATCAGCACTGAAGAATATGCAGTAGAACTGACATCTTATTACCAACTTGCCATAGCATAACCACACTCCACTGAATCAGTAAATGCTCCTAAACCTTCCAAATACTCGTCACTTACTTCCATCATTTGTTCTTCTTCTAATTCAATCTGTTGTACTGGCATTTTTAGTCTCCTATAGGTTGTGGACTATCCACGATGAAATCCTAGCATAGGTATTTGAAGCTTTGGATTGGGAATTGCACTAGATTGGGCAATAAATAACTGCCTCTAGGTATGCCTATAGATTCCTCTATTTGGTGCGGTTATAAGCCCTGCTTTCGCTGCCTGAGCTTTTGAGTAATGGTCAAATTTTTGCTGGAATTTTTTTATATACTCCCGTGGCTTTTGGATTTAAAAACATAAGGGGGGTGTTTCCTAAAAATCACTCATCGGATGTCCAAATTCGAGTGTTAGTAGAAAGTAAGAATCCTTTCCTATGGATTTGGGGTATGGGGTCGCTAAATTGAGTCTAGCGAAAAGTCTTATGGGGTACCCCCCTTGCTGTAAATTAATAGCATGAGTAAAGATAAACACGGTCTTGGGGATGTTGAATTCGCTGGCAAGGTGAAGACCCAGACCTTTAAGCAATTTCAGCTAGAGCGCCTCATTAAGAACGGCACAGTCATCCCAGCATCTAAGCTAGCCGAAGTTAAAGAACTAGAACTTCAGCGTGTAAGGGATTTTGAGGCTGCCTCTGATGATGAAGAGCACCATAGAAGAACTGCTACCGCTGCGCCAAAGGATAAGCTTGAGAACCTACCTACTAGGGAGAGATTCGACGAGTGATTGGGTACCATAGTGGGTACTAATTAAATAATAGACAACAAAAAACCCAGCAACTCATTGAATTTACTGGATTAATTTTATAATTACTGGCGGAGACGAGAGGATTCGAACCTCCGATCAGAGTTTTAGCCCCGATGCTCCCTTAGCAGGGGAGTGCCTTCGACCAGCTCGGCCACGTCTCCGTATTTCTAACTCTTTATAACGACCCACAGTTTAACGGATTCCTGTCTTACTGGGGTTTTAAGGGGTTTATTTACTTCTGGTCTAGCTCAAATGCCTTATGCAAGGCGCGCACTGCCAATTCCATGTATTTTTCATCAATCACTACTGAAATCTTAATTTCACTAGTCGAGATCATGAGGATATTGATGCCCTCTTCTGACAAAGTGCGGAACATCTTACTAGCAATCCCCACGTGTGAACGCATCCCTACACCTACGACGGATACCTTAGAAACCTTGGGATCACCTGAAATTTCTTTTGCTTCAATATGCGCTTGCACTGTCTTTTTGAGCAGGTCTAATGCTTTTTGATAATCTGCGCGTGGAACTGTAAACGTGAAATCCGTCTTACCATCAACTGATTGGTTCTGAATGATCATATCCACATCTATATTGGCGTCAGCGATGGGTCCCAAAATTTGATATGCAATCCCTGGGCGATCAGGAACTCCGATCACGGTAATCTTCGCTTCATCACGCGCAAAGGCGATGCCGGAAATAGCTGCGGCTTCCATAGTGCTGTCCTCTTCAAATGTAATCAAGGTGCCCGACTTCATCTCAAGGTCTAAAGGCATCAAAGGGTCAGTCAATGATGACAGTACCCGGGTTTTCACTTTGTATTTACCTGCAAACTCTACAGAACGAATCTGTAACACCTTTGAACCTAAGCTAGCCATTTCTAGCATCTCTTCAAAAGTAATTTTATCCAAACGACGTGCATCTTCGCAAACACGTGGATCTGTGGTGTAAACGCCATCTACATCGGTATAAATTAAGCACTCATCTGCTTTAAGTGCAGCAGCCATAGCTACTGCGGAGGTATCAGAACCACCCCGACCTAAGGTAGTGATATTGCCATCTGGGTCAACACCCTGAAAACCTGTAACTACTACCGCCTTGCCAGCATTCAAATCAGCGAGGATTTTTTTGTCATCAATACTTTTGATGCGCGCTTTAGTAAAAGCAGAGTCAGTATGCACAGTCACTTGCCAGCCAGCGTAGCTGACTGCATCAATGCCTTCACGCATTAATGCTAATGCGAGCAATCCAGAACTGACTTGTTCACCAGTAGAGGCAATTTGGTCTAACTCACGGGGATTGGCTTCAGAATTAATTTCTTTTGCGAGACCAAGCAAGCGATTGGTTTCTCCTGACATTGCAGAAGGAACCACCACTATTTGGTGACCAGCACGTATCCACTTCGCCACACGTTTAGCGACATTCGCAATGCGCTCTGTAGAGCCCATTGAGGTGCCGCCATATTTATGAACAATCAAAGCCATAAAAACCGTCTATTTCAGTATCTGTAGCAGGAAATGAATTTCCTGAGGATCAAAAAAGGCTTATTTTACAGGGTTTTGAGCCTGCTAAGCCTTCTCTTTCCACTCGGCCTGCATCCTAGGCCCTGCATGAACCAAATGCGGGTAGCTCACACCGATGCCAGCCACAGCCACTAAATCCCCATTGATATACAAGAGCGGTGCATTTCTTTGCCAAGGGGGAACATTACCCTCTTGAAAAAGGTTTTTAAGAGTCTTGCGCGGTGTGTTGGCTTTGATCTGAATTCTCTCTGAACCCGATCTGTCTTTTTGTGTAATCAATCCGTTCTTCTGAGCCTCTTTGACCCATTGACTGGGAAACCCGGGGGTTTTACTTGAAGTGGGGATTGTTTTAAAAACCCACTTACCAGTCTTTAGCTCTTCAATCTGCAAGATGCCACGCCAAAGCCGAATACTCTTTTGATCATGAGTCCATTCCAGTTGGGCACCTGCTTTTACTGAATTGAGATCACGCCACCATGCAGCAAGCCGTTCTTGCGAGGGCATGGCCAAGTCGTTTGACTTTAACCAATATCTCAAAACATTATTGGCGGCAGGTAAATCTTTTTTTGCTAGAGCCATTAAGGATTGATGTTTGAGCTCAGCCTTCTTCAAGATAGTCTTGCCATCTTGCTCTGCCAATCGATCTAGCAAAGTTTGTGCTTCTCCGAGTAAAGCTGCACTGCGCGCAAGATTAGCGACGGTTTCAGGTTGAATCTTTTCTAGAGTGGGAAGAATGCTTTTACGAATTGCGTTACGGCGATATTTAGAATCTTGATTACTCGGATCTTCGATCCACTTGAGTTTGCGTGCTTTTGCATAAGCCTCAAGCTCTTTTCTACTTTGATTGAGCAATGGGCGATGTAAGGTAATTTTGCCCTCTGTATTGTGGAATACTCGGGTGACCGGCATGCCTGACATCCCTGCCACACCAGCCCCCCTTAGGAGTTGTAAGAGGA
>CANHLB010000199.1 GCA_947461335.1 Burkholderiaceae bacterium
CTAAAGCTGTAACAGTATGAATCAGAATCACCCCTGAGCCTGTTTGCTAATATCAGGGTATTTACTAATCACCATTTGGAGTATTTATGAGTTTGGACAACGTCAAGCCAGGAAAAAAGATCCCTGAAAGCTTCAACGTCATTATTGAAATCCCGATGAATGCGGATCCAATCAAGTATGAGGTAGATAAAGAAAGTGGCGCGATTTTCGTAGACCGCTTCATGGGAACTGCAATGCACTACCCATGTAACTATGGCTATATCAATAAAACCATCGCTGGTGACGGCGACCCGGTTGACGTTCTTGTCATTACCCCATTTCCACTTATTCCTGGTGTTGTTGTCAGTTGCCGCGCAATTGGTGTTCTACAGATGGAAGATGAAGGCGGACAGGATGCCAAATTATTGGCAGTTCCAGAGGACAAAATTTTGCCTATCTATACCCACTGGCAAAAACCAGCAGACATTAATCCATTACGTTTAAATCAAATTCAACACTTCTTCGAGCACTACAAAGATCTTGAGCCTGGCAAATGGGTCAAAGTAAAAGGCTGGGGTGGCGTTGCAGAGGCTCATACAGAAATCTTGGAAGGTATTGAGCGATACAACCAAGAGCACAAATAATTTTTTATTTATTCAGAAATTAGCATAGGCTTTGTGAATCGGAGTGAGTGTGCAGAAAATTGCCTTAGCCCAAATGAACCCATTACTGGGCGATCTGGCTGGCAACGCGCAACTGATTTGCAAAGCCGCTCAAGATGCCTTTAATCAAGGCGCCAAGCTCGTAGTTACCCCTGAGCTTTCGCTTACTGGCTATCCCCCTGAAGATTTATTGCTCCGCCCTGCTTTTATTGAAGCGGCTGAGCAACAGCTTCATCTCTTGATGACAGAGCTTGCTCAATACCAAGGCCTTACAGTAGTTGTTGGTCACCCCAAAAAAACCTCTACTGGTCTACAAAACTATGCCTCCGTTTTACAAAACGGCAAGATCATTGCGGGTTATGCTAAACAAGAATTACCCAACCATGAAGTATTTGATGAAGTACGTTACTTCGTACCTGGCAAAGAGGCCTGTGTATTTGAATGCGAAGGTATCCGTTACGGCTTAATACTTTGTGAAGACGCTTGGCATGCTGGTCCTGCTAAGCAAGCGCATACTGCTGGCGCACAAGTACTGCTTGTTCCAAATGCATCACCCTATCACCTCAAAAAAGAAGCGCTGCGGATTGAGGTACTGCGCGGCCATATCGCCCAAACCCAAATGCCTTTGGTCTATGTCAACTCTGTTGGCGGACAAGATGAATTGGTATTTGATGGGGGTTCATTTGCATTAAATAGCCAGGGTGATGTTGTCATGGCGATGCCACAGTTTGAGGTGGGTCTCGGTTTTGTCAATATCAGTACAGCAGCTCAACTAGAAAAAGGTAGCATCTCCCCACTTCAAAGTGTTGAAGCCCAAGCTTATCAAGCCCTGGTTCTGGGAGTACGTGATTACGTTACCAAGAATCGCTTTCCTGGAGTCATTATTGGCCTGTCTGGGGGCGTTGATTCTGCTTTAGTGCTGGCGATTGCAGTTGATGCTCTAGGCGCTGACAAAGTGCGTGCGGTCATGATGGCATCACGCTATACAGCAGACATCTCCTGGATTGATGCACGTGAGCTAGCTAAAAATTTGAGAGTGCAATACGATGAGATTCCCATTAGCGGTCCTGTTGATGCCCTGGAAGAATCTTTAGCAATACAGTTCAAAGGCTTAAAAGTCGATGCTACTGAAGAAAATATTCAGGCTCGTGTTCGTGGCACGCTACTCATGGCCCTCTCCAATAAAACTGGACGCCTGGTCTTAACTACCGGCAATAAGAGTGAGATGGCCGTTGGTTATTGCACTCTATACGGCGACATGGCTGGGGGCTTTGCAGTGATTAAAGATATTGCTAAGACTTTGGTGTATCGACTTTGTGAATACCGAAATCGTATTGCGCCAGTGATACCAGAACGGATTTTGACACGTGCCCCTTCAGCGGAATTACGCCCAGACCAAACCGATCAGGACAGTCTGCCTTCTTATGAAGTATTGGATGGCATCGTAGAACGCTATATGGAGCTAAACCAATCCATTGCTGAAATCATTGCTGCTGGCTTTGATCCCGAGAGCGTCGAGAAGGTAACTCGCCTAATCAAACTCAACGAATATAAACGGCGCCAAGCGCCTCCGGGAGTGAGAGTTACTACACGCGCCTTTGGCCGTGATTGGCGCTACCCAATCACCTCACAATTTAGGGCCTAAAAATCGATAAAGTTGCTTGTTTTGGGCGATATCTTTCAGTTCTAGGTATGATTACTGCATTAGGGGGAATAAATGAAATTAATTACATCAATCATTAAACCGTTCAAACTCGATGAAGTCCGCGAGGCATTGGCTGAGGTTGGCGTCACTGGCTTAACTGTTACCGAAGTCAAAGGCTTTGGCCGTCAAAAAGGTCATACTGAACTTTATCGTGGCGCTGAGTACGTAGTCGACTTTTTGCCTAAGGTAAAAGTAGAAGCTGTGGTTCCTAGCGATCGCGTTGAGGCTGCCATTGAAGCCATTACTAAAGCTGCACATACCGGCAAAATTGGTGATGGAAAGATTTTCGTCACTGCAGTTGAGCAAGTGATCCGCATTCGCACTGGCGAAACGAACGAATCTGCAGTTTGATTGTTAAAAAAGCTGCTACAGATTCTTAGCGGAACTGAGAATCTGTTGAGGCTGCAGGCTGACTCAATTCAGCCGCCTCTAAAATAATTGTCTTGCCAGCGCCACCCGTTCTCACCTTAGCGCCCTGAAAATACAAATCCACCTGATTTAAACCTAGGGTCGCTACCTTAAAAGGTGGCTTGCCGTAAATGCTAACGCCTACCCCAGGCTCAAGTACTTTATTTTGCGTTTTGCCAGTTCCATCCATCACGCAGACAGTTTGTGCGGTCTTCGATTGCACGTAGACAAGATCAGCTGCTTTTTTTGGCGCATCAGGCTTATAACTTAGCGGCGCTGAATCAGCAGCTGGGCAGTCTGGAGAAACTACAGCTGCTGTAGCGACAGGTACTGATGCCTCTACGGCAGGAGTTGAGCCTTGAGCTGGCGTAGTAAGTTTAGCTTCCTCCACTGGGGCGGTTACAGGCTGCGCCTCTTGCACTGTCTCTACGACCACAACTTCTTCTTTTGGTGGCTCAGGAAAAAATAGTGGGCGTAAGTTGACGATTGAAAATACTAATGCAGCTGCGAGACCTAATAAAAAAAAGAGTTTCTTTTTAGGATTATTTTGCGCGGCTGCTTTACTGCTTTCCAAATACCCCAGGGACTCTGGAGTTTTGATTACTGCTTTAGGTGTCTCCTCCACTTTTTGTGGCTTGGATATTTTGTCTGGTGCAACTACTTTTTCTATTTTTTCAACCGCTTGCTCTACTTCTTTTTCAGAGGCAATTTTTACAAGTGGGGGTTTCTCACCAAAATCAAAAGCCTCTTCTTGAG
>CANHLB010000200.1 GCA_947461335.1 Burkholderiaceae bacterium
CAAGGGATTAAAGCGACAAACACCCCTGGCGTCTTAAATGATGCTGTTTGCGAACTGGCAATCGGCATGATGCTGGGATTACTGCGCCGCATTCCTGAATCTGAAGCCTTCGTAAAGAGTGGTGCCTGGTCAAAAGCCCCTTTCAAGTTAGCAAGCACTCTGGCTGGAAAACACGTTGGCATTGCAGGGATGGGTCGAATTGGCCAGGATTTGGCTAAACGCCTTGAGCCCTTCAAGGTAGAAATTAGCTACAGTGGACCTAGTCCAAAGCAGGTTTCTTATGCCTATCATCGGGATGTTAAAGATTTAGCTAAAAATAGCGATGTACTCTTTCTGGCATGCCCCGCTACTCCTGATACCGAAAAAATGATCAATGCAGAGGTTTTAGATGCCCTTGGAGATAAAGGCTTTCTAATCAATATTGCTCGTGGTAGTGTGGTTGATGAAGCTGCTCTTTTATATGCACTGCAACATAAAAAGATCGCTGGTGCTGCTCTAGATGTTTTTGAGAATGAGCCCAACCCCAATAAGGATTTCTTAAGCCTTGATAATGTTTTACTCACACCTCATATAGGTAGCGCCACCACAGAAACACGGGTAGCCATGACTAATTTAGCAGTAGATAATTTAGAAGCTTTTTTTGCACAACAACCACTTCTTACAGAAGTACATCATTAAAACGGAGTCAGCATGACCATTTCTTTACATCCTTCAACCTTGCCAGCGGTGTTATCACCTGTATTAACGCCCTTTAAAGCAGATGGCTATCCAGATGAGAAAAAATTACTTAAGCAATGCAAATGGCTAGAAGCAAATGGTGTTGGTCACGCGATCTTTGGCACAAACTCCGAAGCAAATTCGATGTCTGCCACGCAAAAGATGAATACCCTTACTGCTCTGATTGAAGGAGGTTTAAATCCAGAACATATGATGCCTGGCACTGGCTCTACTTCTGTCGAGAGTACGTATAGGATGACTGTTCATGCCTTGAACCATAAATGTGCAGGCGTCTTGATGTTACCGCCCTTCTACTACAAAGATGTTACCGACGATGGAATGTTTGCTTATTTTTCTGAAGTGATTCAGAAAATTGGTAATGCGGCGCTACAGATTTATATCTACAACATTCCTCCTGTAACCAAAATCAATTTAAGCCTTTCATTGCTTGAACGATTAGCTAAAGAATATCCAAAAACTATCGTGGGCATGAAAGATAGCTCAGGTGATTGGGAATATACGGAGTCCGTCATTAAATTGTTGGCTCCCTCAGGCTTCCGCGTATATGCTGGTAGCGAAACATTCCTCATGCGTACCTTACGTGCTGGTGGCGTTGGCTGTATTTCTGCTACCGCAAACGTCAATCCAAAAGCGATTGCTGATTTAGCAACACATTGGAGAGAATCTAATGCTGATGAACGCCAAGCAGATTTAGATAAAGTACGCTCTGTTTTTGCTCACTACCAAATGATTGCTGGAATGAAAACTGCTGTTGCGCACTTCAGTAAAGATCCTGAGTGGTTGCGGGTGCGTCCACCACTCATGCAATTAAGTGCAGATCAGCAGGCTAAATTATTAAATGAGCTCAAAGCGATCAATTTCAGCATGCCAGGACTCTAATCACAACAGTAAAAAATTACTAGGAGACAAAATGAAACTACTTAAAATTATTGTGCTTTCTCTCAGCTTCTTGTGGGCAAGCGCACAAGCACAAAATATTTCTATTGCAACCGGCGGTACGGGCGGCGTTTACTATCCGATGGGTGGCGGTCTTGCTGCCGTACTTTCTAGCAAAGTGCCAGGCATGTCAGCTACGGCTGAAGTTACTGGTGGTTCTGTAGATAACTTAAAGCTCGTTGGAACCGGCAAACCTTATGTTGGTTTTTCTATGGCTGATGCTGCTAAAGATGCATTAGTTGGTGACGATAAATTTAAAGATAAGCCAGTTGATTTAAGAAACTTGCTAATTCTGTATCCAAACCTCATGCACGTTGCGACTGTAGAATCCACCGGCATTAAGACGTTGAAAGATTTAAAAGGCAAGCGCGTCAGTACAGGGGCTCCTGGAAGTGCCACTGAAGTTATGGCATTTCGTTTGCTAGAGGCTGCAGGCCTAGATAAAGATAAAGATGTTAAGCGTGAACGCTTAAGCGTTGCGGAGTCTGTCAATGCCGTAAAGGATCGCAAGATTGATGCTTTCTTCTGGGTAGGCGGCTTACCAACTGCAGCAGTGACTGATCTTGCGAATAGTCCTGGTATGAAAATCGTGATGATAGATACTGCTGCTGAAGTTCCTGCTATGAATAAAAAATACGGCAACCTTTACTTTCCAGACGTGATAACTAAGCAAACTTACAGCGGCATGGCTAAAGATAATAATGTTGCAGCAGTTGCAAATTTATTGGTTGTGAATGCTTCTATGCCTGATGCTGAGGCATATAAAATTGTCAAAGCTATTTTTGATAACCAACTTGAGCTAGTGCGTTCTCATGCTGAATATAGGAATGTAAAACTAGAAAATCAAAAAGCGAATGCTTCACCAGTTGCTTATCATCCTGGTGCTTTGAAGTACTTCAAAGAAAAAGGCATCAAAGTTAATTAAGCTACAGCGGGGTGAGTTAATCTCACCCCTTCTGCTTTATTGAGGTGCATAAATATAAAATAGGCATATGTCAGGACATGAATCAAAACGTGATTGATAACGAAACCCAAGAAAAACTCGATGCTTTCATTAAGCAAGAGGAGGGGGATTCCAATGACTACAAAGGGCTGTTAGCTAAATTCATCACTTTGGTTGCTGTTGGCATGTCTTTGTTTCATCTCTATGCTGCCTACTCTATTGTTCCTACACAGCAACTTCGCGTGATTCACGTTGCCTTAGTTTTATTTCTAGTGTTCTTAAGTTTTCCTATCGCAGCCCGCTTTAAAAACCGCCTGATGTTTTGGGATGTTTTATTTGCCATCGGCTCAGTTGCTATTGCTTACTACATTCTGACTGGTGGCGATGATTTCATGGACAGAAATACCGCCCCAAATTCGACGGATGTGATGGTTGGAATTTTCCTAATTCTACTTATCCTCGAGAGTGTTCGCAGAACCAATGGCATGGTCTTAGTCACCGTAACTGTCCTCTTTCTACTTTATGCCCTTTTTGGCAACTACTTGCCGGCACCGTGGACTCACAAAGGATATGATCTTGATCGCCTAGTCGGTTATATGTATATGACTTTAGAGGGCATCTATGGAACTGCAGTCGATGTCTCTGCAACCCTAATTATTCTGTTCACTATCTTTGGTGCCTTCTTGCAATTTACCGGTGCAGGAAAATTCTTTATTGATTTCTCCTTTGCTGCTATGGGTGGCAAATCATCAGGGGTTGGCAGAACTATTGTGCTGTCTTCATTTTTGATGGGCGGACCATCAGGCTCAGGTGTCGCAACTACAGTTACCGTAGGTTCTGTTGCTGCGCCCATGCTAGAAAAGGTTGGCTATGAAAAGAATGCTGCTGG
>CANHLB010000201.1 GCA_947461335.1 Burkholderiaceae bacterium
ACATTGTGAGTTTGGCCAATGTCACTCGCTGGCTAGGCCAACAAGCTGAAAACCTTGGTGTAGAAATTTTCCCTGGATTTCCTGCGGCAGAAATTTTGTACAACGAGCAAGGTGCAGTATGTGGGGTCATTACTGGCTCAATGGGCCTCGATAAAGAAAGTAAGCCAACTGATCAGTTTCAGCTTGGCATGGAATTGCGGGCTAAGTACACTCTTTTTGCTGAAGGCTCTCGCGGGCATCTTGGCAAGCAACTCATTGCTCAATTTGCCCTGGATAAAGACGTCGACCCACAAAGCTATGGTATTGGTATTAAAGAGCTGTGGGAGGTAGAACCTTCTCAAAGTAAGCCCGGAGTCGTGGTGCACACCGCTGGCTGGCCATTGGAGAGTGATACTTATGGTGGCTCCTTTCTCTATCACTTAGGGGATAACAAGGTTGCTGTTGGCTTAGTAGTTGGGCTTTCTTATAAGAACCCATACCTCTCTCCTTTTGAGGAGTTCCAACGCTATAAATTACATCCTAAGATTCGTCAAACATTTGAAGGCGGTAAACGCATTGCTTATGGCGCACGCGCTCTGACTGCTGGTGGATTAAATAGCCTACCTAAAACCGTGTTTCCTGGTGGCGCTTTGATTGGCTGTGATGCAGGCTTTCTCAATGCCTCGCGCATTAAGGGTAGTCACGCTGCAATCAAAACAGGTATGTTGGCAGCAGAAGCGGCGGTAGCTGCTATTCATGGAAATCGTTCTGCCGATGTTCTGTCGGCATATCCAATAGCATTCCAAAATAGCTGGCTTCATACCGAACTTAATCAAGCGCGCAACTTTAAGCCTTGGATGTCCAAAGGGCTCTATCTTGGCACCCTGATGGTTGGCTTAGAACAAAAAGTCTTGGGTGGCAATATGCCATGGACAGTCCACATCAAACATGCTGATCATGAGTGCCTAGAGCCTGCAGCACAACATCAGCCAATAGACTACCCAAAACCAGATGGCAAAATTACCTTTGATCGCCTCTCTTCAGTATTTATCTCCAATACCAACCATGCTGAGAACCAGCCGGTGCATTTAACCCTGAAAAATGATTCGGTACCCGTAGATATCAATCTCAAGACGTATGCCGGTCCAGAGCAACGCTACTGCCCTGCGGGCGTATATGAATATATAGAAACTGATGGAAAACCACGTTTGCAAATTAATGCGCAGAACTGCGTTCATTGCAAAACGTGCGACATTAAAGACCCTGGCCAAAACATCATCTGGATTACACCAGAAGGTGGTGGTGGCCCTAACTACGCAGGAATGTAATTATGATGATGCTTCACACCATGCTTCGCGTGGGCGATTTGAATCGCTCGATTGATTTTTATACCAAAGTTCTGGGTATGAATTTACTACGTACTACTGAACGTCCCACGCAGAATTACTCCTTAGCCTTTGTTGCTTTCGGCAAAGGCAATGCAGAGGGTCAATCCGAAATCGAGCTTACTTATAACCATGGGGTCTCTTCTTATGACTTAGGGACTGCTTATGGGCATATTGCCATTGGTGTGCCAGATGCTTACGCTGCTTGCCAAAAGATTAAAGATGCGGGAGGTAATGTCACCCGTGAGGCTGGCCCCGTTGCTGGTGGCGATACGATCATCGCCTTTGTCACTGATCCCGATGGTTACAAGATAGAACTCATCCAGCGTTAATGGCAACAAGTACTGAGCAATATCAGCTAGAAATTATTCACAGTCTTGCTGAAATACCCGCATCTGAGTGGAACGCGCTTTTGCCTAAAGATGCAGGGCCTTTTTTGAATCATGCATTTTTATCTACCCTCGAAGAAACGATGTGCGTAGGTGGAAAAACTGGCTGGCAGATTGCCCATCTTGGCTTAAAAGATCACAATAAACTCATCGGGGCAATGCCCTTGTACTTAAAGCAACATTCTTATGGTGAATTTGTATTTGACTGGTCTTGGGCGCAGGCTTACGAGCAGCAAGGTCTTCAGTACTTCCCTAAAGCCCTATGTGCCATTCCCTTTACGCCTGTGCAGGGCTCAAGGATATTAAGCGTGCCCAGCTTAGATAGACATCAAATTGAATCGACTTTAATCGCCGGACTTAAGAGTATCGTGACTCAAAATCAGCTTTCCTCGGCGCATGTTTTATTTGCCCAAGAATCCGAAGTCAATGAACTAAAAGCTCAGGGCTTTATGCTGCGTGATTCAGTGCAGTTTCATTGGCATAACCAAGATTTCCAGAATTTCGAACAATTCTTATCTACCCTCACAATGAAACGTCGCAAAAATATTCGGCGTGAGCGTGAACAGGTCAATAAAGAATTGGTAACCTTCCGACATGTATCTGGTGAGCAGGCGACCGACCTTGACTGGGAATTCTTTTACCGCTGCTATCACAATACCTATGTAGAGCATCGATCTAGCCCCTACTTAAATGAAGCCTTTTTTAAGTTATGGGCACAGCGTATGCCAGAAAACTTACATCTCATTATTGCGCAGCGTAATCAAATCCCTATTGCTGCCTCACTATTGGTAGTGGATAAATCCTCTTCAAAAGCCTATGGAAGGTATTGGGGCGCACTCGAATACATCCCCTGTCTACATTTTGAAACTGCCTATTACCAAGCGATTGAATACTGCATTGAACAAGGAATTCAAACATTTGAAGGTGGCGCTCAGGGCGAACACAAAATGGCACGGGGATTTTTGCCAACTACTCTTCAGTCGGCACACTTCATCGTTGATGCTGCATTTTCTAGAGCAGTTAAACACTTTTTAGACCGTGAGCATCAAGGAATGGCAGCCTATGTTGATGAGCTTGCTGAACATAGTCCGCTGAAATCGACTAAAGTACAGCTATGAATTCTGATAGCTCTAAACCACAAGCTCAAGACGGCTCATATTCACTCTCTACTGGAGATGATGAGTCTGACTCTCCTTGCATAGGGGTCTGCACCACTCTTTACGATGAGATTTGCCAAGGCTGTGGGCGTACATTGAGCGAAGTCAGTAATTGGGTATTTCTGTCTAATGAAGAGAAGGCCTCGGTATGGAAGCGCGTTCGTAAAGATGGCACTGCAATGCGTTTTCAGAGACAGGCTAAGGAAAATAAGTCTGCGTAATCAACCTGTGTAGTGAGTACGCATACTGATTACTTAGCCAGCTAATGCTTGGCTCCGTAAATACTCTTCGTAAGTGCCTGAGTAATCGACAACCGTACCATCCATCTTCACCTCTAAGATGCGATTAGCCAATGCAGATACGAATTCTCGGTCATGAGACACAAATAATAGAGTGCCATCGAATTTCTCTAAGGCAATCTGTAAACTTTCAATAGATTCCATATCCATGTGATTAGTTGGCTCATCCATGGCGAGCACGTTATATTTTTGGAGCATGAGTTTGCCCCAAATCATTCTACCCTTTTCGCCACCAGAGAGAACTTTGACAGACTTGCCAATATCATCACCGGAAAACAATAAGCGGCCCAAT
>CANHLB010000202.1 GCA_947461335.1 Burkholderiaceae bacterium
GTGGTTTATCAGAAGCTGAACTTCGTGCAGAGAAGCTTAAACCCGATGAGGCTATCGATAAACTCAACAGGGGAGAGTTAGACGCTGTATTTATTGTGGTAGCTGCTGAAGCGCCTATTCTCAAAAAATTCTATGAAATCCCGGGCATTCGCTTAATGAGCTTTGAGCAAGCTGATGCTTATACGCGTAACTTACCATATCTTTCTAAGGTTAACGTGCCTAGAGGTTTATTAAGCATATCGCATGATCTACCGCGTCAGGATATTCAAGTAGTCGCAGCGACAGCTACATTAGTGGCTAAAGAGGATATTAGTCCTGCACTAGTCACTCTACTCTTGGGAGCCTCTTACGATATTTCAAAATCTTATTCTCGTTTGCAGAAAGCTGGAGAATTCCCTTCTAGTGCTGGTTTAGATTTTCCTATTCAAGCAGATGCAGAAATTTATTTAAAAGATGGGCCATCCTTTTTGCATCGTCACCTACCATTTTGGACTGCAGTTTGGGTCGGTCGTTTTGTCAAAATTGTCATTCCACTTCTAGTCATTTTTATCCCACTGTTTACTTATATCCCAGCAACCAAAAATTTCTTCCTAAAGTTAAAGCTAGCCCAGGTATATGAGGAGCTTAAGGTAATTGAAAGAAATGCTTTGAATCCAGAACTTAAAGAAAAGAATTACAAGGATTTGCAGGCTATAGAAGTAAAGGTTGGAAACATTAAAGTGTCGATGCTAGATGCTAAGGAGTTATACGACCTTAAAGGACATGTTACGGATGTACGCAATCGCCTTAATTTATTGAGTTAAAGGTTCATAATGAAAATTAGAAAAAATATTTGGAGATATTCATTCGGCTTAATTAGCTTTTTATGCGCAGCCCATTTAGCTGCGCAGCCATATCCTAATAAGCCAATTAATTTAGTAGTTCCACAGGCTGCTGGTGGTACAAACGATATCGTTGCTCGTTTAATTGCTCCTGCCTTTGGTGAAGCTATTGGCACTTCTATCGTTGTGGAAAATAGACCTGGAGCAGGTGGGAATATTGGCACACAAAGCGTAGCCCGTACTGCAAAAGATGGCTATACCTTATTGCTAACGATTAATAGTGCGCAAGCAATCAACCCTGTTCTCTACAAGAACCCTGGATTTGATCCTATTAATGATTTTGTGCCCCTCTATTACATTGGTGCCACTCCCTATGTATTAGTCTCTCCACCCGGATCACCATATAAAACTTTGGCAGATGTCGTTGCTGCAGCAAAAAAGAAACCAGGTGAGCTGTCATATGCTTCTGCCGGCAATGGAACGATTAGCCATCTTCTTGGCGCAATGCTCAATACGAGCGCTGGAATTGAAATGCAGCACATCCCTTATAAAGGGGTAGCTCCTGCAATCAATGATGTGCTGGGTGGACAAGTGCCGCTGGCTTTTGCAAGTCTTCCTTCAGCATTAAATTACATCAAGGCTGGTAAATTGCAGGCGATTGCGATCAGTTCCGCTAAACGCTCAAGCGCTGCTCCTGAAATTCCGACTATCGCTGAAACTTATCCTGATTGCATAGGTGAAGTATGGGTTGCAATCTTTGCACCTATTGGTGTTAATGCAGATATTGTGAAGAAGAACCAATTGGCAATGGATAAGGTAATGGCAAGACCGGATGTCCGTGAAAAACTCACTGCACAAGGGCTAGATCTCAGTCCAGTTCCCCCTGCAAAACTGGCTTCTTTACTCAAAGAAGAATTAGCTAAGTGGGCAAAAATTGTGAAGGCATCAGGAGCTCAGCTCGATTAAGTATTTATGATTGACTGAACTAAAATAAACCTATGCCTAATACTGTTCTTGCACCTCAATTAACCTCAGCAAAAGAGCTGGCAAAGATTTTGCATGCTGATGGTTATGTAGTTGCTTCTGCTGAAACAGTAGCTGAGATCAGTAAGCTTTCAGTATCTGATTTGCAAGGTGTTACTCAGTTTTGGGAAGGTTTGCCGCGCGATCCATATTTGAAGGATGGGGGTCGCTATCGTTTTCGCCGTCATGCTAGCTATGAAATCACAGGCAATCATCTTAACTTAGTAGCTCATCGTGCACATTGGCAATCGGTAGATTACAACGCTTTACATGGTGGTATTGAGCGCTGGTTTGAGCCTATACAGAAAGACTTATTAAACAATGTTGCGTGGCAATCCTTGATTCTAGGGTTAGCACATGTACTGACTAGCTTAAAGCCAGTGACAACCTGGTTTGTAGAGGCTCATCAATTTCGGATTGATACGACTGATGGCATAGGGCGCCCAACGCCTGAAGGTGCACATCGTGATGGCGTAGATTTTGTTGCAGTTTTTTTATTAAATCGAGATGGTATTAAAGGTGGCGAGACGAGAATATTTGATGCTGCTGGCTCTGCTGGTTTACGTTTTACCCTTACCCAACCCTGGTCAGTATTGCTCATGAACGATGAACGTATGATTCATGAGTCCACTCCGATTCAGCCACTTGGAAATTACGGATATCGTGATACTCTGGTTCTCACGTTTAGATCCAATGGCTTCCAAGACTCTCCAAATCGTAGTCAGCAATAAAACTACTGCGTTACTCTGGCTCAATACCTGCATCCTTAATTGCCTTAGCCCATTTCGCAGTCTCTAATTTAATTTTTTGAGCAAGTGCTTCTGGTGTACCGGGTTGAGTTTCAAAACCCATCGCAGAAAATCGCTCAATAACATCTTTCGATTTAGCAGCTTCATTAATAGCGGCATTGAGTTTAAGGACAGCATCCTTTGGCGTACCAGCTGGACCAAATACAGCAAAGAAGGCAATGAGTTCGTAGCCCTTGATACCAAGTGCTTCATTTACGGTTGGTAACTCTGGAATAGCAGGGGAGCGCTTCAGTGAAGTAACAGCTAGTCCACGAATTTTGCCTGCCTGTACTTGAGGCAAAGTGACTCCAAAATCAGCCGTGAACATGTTGACTTGTCCACCAATCACATCTGTCATTGCATTGGGACCGCTTTTATAAGAAACCCCAGTCATCTTAATATCGGCTGCACTTGCTAGCATTTCTGAAGAGACACGTTGCGATGTACTTGCATAAGCGAAAGTCATTTTTCCGGGATTAGCTTTTGCTAGTGATACGAACCCGTTGAGTGATTTTGCAGGAACATCATTGTTAATCGCCACGATGAGGGGGGCTGAACCAAAATACCCAATTGGAGTAAAGGCAGTTTCTTGGTTGTAAGGTAGATTTTTAACTAAGCTTTTAAGAGCGGCATTGGTACTATTAGTGCCAAATAAGATGGTGTAGCCATCTGCTGGTGCTTTGGCAACTAAGTCAGCACCGATCAAACCGTTGGCCCCAGGCCGATTTTCAATGACAACGGGTTGACCTAATAGCTCGCTCATTTTGGCAGCATAAGCACGACCAATTTGATCAGTTGTACTCCCTGGGGCGAAAGGAACAATAGCCTTAATAGGTTTTGTTGGGTAGCCA
>CANHLB010000203.1 GCA_947461335.1 Burkholderiaceae bacterium
CCCAAGCCAGCGAAAGAGAAAAGTCCTCTAGAGACCCATATTGAGCCCGACCAGCTCTTAAAAACGACTGATTATGTCATTCAAACTGATGGAGAGCGTGGCTCTGCCCTGCTTTTGGCAAACGGATCTGACTTTGGCTTTGATGTTCCTGGTCTGGGCTTCATTAGCCTGAAATCCCCAGAAATGAAGGGACAGCTTAAGGATCATTTTCTGCTGCCGCGCGTTATTGGTGGCTTCTTTTTGGGTGGTTCTTTAGGCTATGCCGTGAGCTTTATATTAGGCAAGCCCAAAAACAAGCATTACTTCTTCTTAGTGAAAAGTAGTCATGGTAAGCTTGTATTTGCCCGATTTGATTCACCTACCCTAGCTTACGTAATCAATAAAATTTATACCTAACCATTCTAATAAGGAGATCTTATGGTTTCGGCAACAGAGCAAAAGACTGCTGATCAAGCTTTAAATGATGAAGTAAATAAGCCCGCTAAAGATGCTGTAGGCGTCGATTTTCGCCATCAAATGGCTCATCAGACTGTAACCAATTGGGCTCAATGGGCTACTGTTGCAGGTTTCATTCCAGTTCCCTTAATCGATACTGCTGCAATTGGCGGTCTACAACTGAAGATGATCTATGACCTGTGCAAAATTTACGAGGTTGAGTTTAAAAAAGAGTTGGCACTTTCTATCGTTGGTGCGTTAGTCGGTGGTGGCGTTTCTACTCTATTTACGAGTAGCCTTGCATCTACATTTACGCGTCATATTCCGGTCATTGGATCTACTATTTCTGCGATTACGCAACCAGCACTCTCTTATGGAACAACTTATGCCATTGGCGTAACTTTTATAAAACATTTTGAGAACAAGGGTTCCTTAATTGATTTTGATGCTAGCAAGGCTAAAGAGGTATTTAATCAACAGCTAAACAAAGCAAAAAATTTATTTAAGAAGAAATCAGACATTATCGATCTCGATGAGTCTAGCGTCCAAAAGGTATAGAACTTAAATGAATAACCACAAACCCGCCTTTGGGCGGGTTTTTTAGTCAGATTTCAGTGATATCAAAAATAGTCCACAGCAGTTTAGTTAAGCTAATTCAAGGGGAAGGTCGCTCTGAATTAAGGCGAATGGTTTTCTTCTCAGGATTGGTGGGTATTACAGGTACGCTCATCATTGCTTTATTGAATCAGGCTGCTAGCGCAGTAGCAGAATCAGAGACTCCGACTTTTGAGTTTTTTGCTTTCCTCATTTGCTTAGCGTTTTATGTATATTTTTATAGAAAAAATAATCACGAAACCGTTACTTCAACCCAAGGGATGGTTTATCGTTTCAGACTGAATATCATCCATTTAGTTCTTAAGTCTGATTTACGTTTATTTGATACCGTCAGCAAAAACGAAATCCGAACCACCATTAGCCGCGATACTCAAATCGTATCTCAAGCGGTAGTTAGCCTGGTTGGTGTTGTTCAATCCTGTTCGATACTGTTCTTTTCTTTAATTTATCTTGCTACCCTTTCCTGGATAGCATCACTGCTCATCCTCTCATTTCTGCTCATCTCCATGACTGCTTTCATTGCCTATGAAAAAACTGCTAGAGACGGAATGATCGCGTCATTTGTCAATGAAACCGTAACCTTCAACTACTTTGATCAGTTTTTATCTGGGTTTCAAGAGATAAAAATGAGCTCTCAAAAAGCAAATAGCTTTATTAATGACCTCATATTGTCAGCAAGAAAAACGCGCCAACTCCGTGAGGATTCCCAGATCACTATTGGTGCTATTTTTAGCTATATACAGGTGAGCCTGTATTTTGTTGTCGGGATGCTGATTTTTCTCGTACCCCTTGTCTCAGATGGCTTCCAAGATGTTGTTGCTAAAGTTGCTACAACCAGCTTATTTATGCTTGGGTCGTTTCAGGGTATCTTTCAATCCATCCCCATGATTATTCAAGCAGAAACTTCTGCTGGCCAACTATTAAATCTTCAAGAGAAACTGCAAGAGCTAGCTCCCTCTATCAAAGAAGAGGATCGCCCATTAGAGCAAGTCAATACTCTCAGCTTTGATCAAATTTCCTATCAGTACCCAGAGCAAGATCAAATTACCAGATTTGATTTAGGTCCAATCACGTATGCTTTTGAGGCCGGCAAAACCTATTTTGTGAGAGGTTCTAATGGCGCAGGCAAAACGACATTTATTCGGGTACTACTCGGCTTATATGTACCGACTAGCGGGACGATATCTATCAATGGCAATATTGTTAGCCAGCCTACCAATGGGGCTTATCGTGACTTATTTGCGGTTGTATTCAGTGACTTTTATTTATTTAAGAAGCTCTATGGCATCAGCCAGTCAAAGCTCATAGAAGCTAAAACACTAGTTCAAATGTTCAGATTGGAAGATAAAGTATCTGTTTTAGAGGATCAGTTTGACACTATCAACCTCTCTACCGGACAAAGAAAGCGCCTGGCTTTAATGGAGGCCCTGCTTGAGGACAAGCCATTTGTCGTATTAGACGAATGGGCTGCAGATCAAGATCCTGAATTTAGACGGTATTTTTATCAAGTATTGATCCCTTATATTAAAAAACTGGGCAAAACCATCATTGCAATCAGCCATGATGACAAATACTATGACTGTGCTGATGAGGTCATTACAATAGATAAAGGTAAATTAGCGAAATTTTCTCGCTAAAGGGATGTTTTATATATGAGAAAAATCTTCAGCAGCTTTCGTGATTGGATATCTAGGCATACCCTTCAATTCATAGTGGCTTCTTTTATCGTATTAGCCACTGGCTTTGTATTGTGGCCTGCCATTCACGTATCCATTCCTGTAGGTTATGTAGGAGTCCTTTTTAGGCCAATATGGAAAGGCACAGATTTATCCTTACTCATCAATGAGGGTATCAATCTCAAATTGCCCTGGGATACGGTCACCAAGTATGACGGCAGAATTCAACAAAAAGTAGTGACTGTAGATGTCCTCACAAGTGACCTATTAAAATCAACGCTCACAGTCTCCTACCAGTTCAGGATTTATGAAAATAATGTCCCACTACTCCACAAGTTTATTGGACCCGACTATGTCGCTAAATTTGTAGAGCCTAGCATTATTGCCTCCGTCAGAAATGCTGTTGGCAAGCTCTCATCTACTGAAGCATTTACAAAAAATATTTCCAGCGTTGAGCAACAAATTCGCCAAGGATCTGATTTGTCTATCATCAATAATATTTCCCCACCCGGTATTACTGAAGTTCGCCTTGTACGAATTGAAGCCATTGAATTTCAAGACTTCAGTTTTCCAAAAGAAGTGGCAGATGCTATTAACAACAAAATGGTCGCCTCTGCTAAAGCACAGAGTTACCCATTTATTTTGGAAAGCGAGCGCTCAGAAGCACAGCGTAAAGAAATAGAGGCCGAAGGTATTCGTAAATTTCAGGATATCGTTAGGCCAGGCCTAAGCGATAGCTACCTACGCTGGCG
>CANHLB010000204.1 GCA_947461335.1 Burkholderiaceae bacterium
ACAGAAGCTACTTCAGAATCCGATTCAGCAGAAACAATTAAACCAGTATGAAAACCAATAAATCCCCCGGGTAATGCAAATGCATTAATGGTGCTATCTTTGACAGCAAAGACCTCAAAGTTATAAGCGCCACTTCCTTGCTCATTTGCACCGCCTAGCTGAATTTTCTTTGCAGCCTGTAGTAAGCGACGCTCCATTTGATTTAGAAAATCATAGATTACTAAATCATTTGAGTAATCAGCGTCAGGACGAATCTGACGCATGATCATTTCGCCATACTTGCGCTCATCAACTCTGTTTAATGCATCACCCCCCGGGTCACCCATATCCGGAAGCACAATATTGGGTTGACGTTGCAAAGTATTGCGAGTTGGCGTATTAGCTGGGCGAGCATCTGGTGACTGCATAGCGCGACCAATATTCTGCATTGCTGCCGAATTACCTTCGACTGAAACATCTCCGGCAGGAGTAGCGGCATATGACAAAGAAATACCAGGCAAGGAAATGCCCAGCATTAAGTAAATTGCCAGAATACGTCTAAATAATGAGGTTTTAGTCGATGACTTTATCTCTTGCATCCCTATATGGTAAAACTTATCCCATGAACAAACTAACTCATTTTGATGATAGCGGCCAAGCCCATATGGTAAATGTGGGTGATAAGCCAAATACCCATAGGATTGCTATTGCAAGCGGCAAGATCACAATGCTCCCTGAAACTTTTGCCATGGTTGAGGCTGGTAGCCATAAAAAGGGTGATGTACTGGGAATTGCCAGAATCGCAGGCATCCAGGCCTCAAAGAAAACAGCAGACCTCATTCCCCTTTGTCATCCCCTAGCACTCAGTCATGTCAGTCTAGATTTTGAACTGAATAAAGATACCAACAGCATTCATTGTCAAGTTAGGGCGGAAACCACTGGCCCAACTGGTGTTGAAATGGAAGCTCTCACGGCTGTCCAAGTTGCCCTACTCACAATTTATGACATGTGCAAAGCAGTCGATCGAGGCATGGTCATGGGTGATGTGAAGCTACTTGAGAAGAGTGGTGGTAAGTCTGGGGAATGGAAAGTATAAAAAGGGTTCAACAAAAAACCACTCCTTAGAGTGGTTAAGAAACAATATCAACGGTTAGCAGCAAATAGTCAAAGGTTGTTCGTATGGGCATGATGCACCCTGAGATTGACCTAATGTACCAGCTATTGCCTCCAATGTATCGTCACTCACTTCATCTAGCTTTAGCTCTTCTAATTCAATCATTTGTACTGGCATGTTTGTATCTCCATTAAGTTAAAAACTGGGAAAGCTAAAATCAATAACGTCATGAGCACAGTTAAAAGCTGCGATTAAAAGTCTATGCAAAACTAATTGCAACACTACAACTCCTACATACCGCTATCGGCTCCACATTCTGTAATACATGGGTAAGTCAGTGATGAATACACTCCAAGTGCTCTTACTGAAGCCTCCAAAGCGGCATCACTTATTTCCATAGTTACTTCTTCTAATTCAATCATTTGTACTGGCATATTTTTCTCCAATGAAGTTTTTAAGAATTACGAAAAATGTAATTCACGGCTATTTTTTACCACACCAATAAAGCCTAGTGTGTTTTGTTTTGCACCTTCTTGGACTCAATTAGATTGGGGTCTAGAAGGTTATTGATACTATCTGTTCGGTTTTATTAATGCGTGGGCAATAAAAAACCACTCCGTAGAGTGGCTTGCGATGCATGGTCAGTTAACCCTGGAGAATGAGTTAGAAATAACTAGCACCCACGAGGGTATGGTGCAGGGTAAGGAGGGCCGGTATAACAGTTTCCGACTAAAGCAGCTCTACTCTGCTCCAAAACATCATCACTAACTTCAGCCATGGTTACTTCTTCTAATTCGATTACTGACATTTTTAATCTCCTGTAGTGGACTATCCACGGACAAATCCTAGCATAGGTATTTGAAGGTTTGGATTGCGTATTGCACTAGATTGGGTAAAAAAAACCACCCGAAGGTGGTCTTTTATTAACAATTACTAATGTTCTTGCTTAGCAATTTACACAGTAATAAATACCAGTATATGTAGTGCTGACTGCAAGACCAGAGCCTTCTAAAAGCTCATCAGATACTTCAACCATCGCAACTTCTTCTAACTCAATCATTTGTACTGACATTTAATGTCTCCCAAAAAGAAAGTAAGTGGAAAATCCACAGGAAAATACTAGCATAAGTATTTCTGGGTTTAAATGAGGAAATTAACTACTTTGGGGCAATAAAAATCGTCATCTGAAAATCTACCTTAAAGGATAGGCTATTCAACCACTGATAGGTCGCTAAACACAATCTTAGACTCTAGCGGCACGCATAAATAATTAGCGCCGATACCAGAGTAAATTTTGTATTCCGCCTTTTTTAACCAGGCAATGATTTCATCTTTATCGCTTTTTAAATACTCTATCAATATCAGAGGTCTAAATTTCAGAATGCTCTTTTCTGCACCCCTTAATACCTGTCTTTCCATACCCTCAACATCAATCTTCATAAAGTGGATTTGCTGAAAATCCATTTGATCAATCACAAGACCTGTGACTTTTTCGGACTGCCCAACGATAGGCTTTTGTCCAATATCCTCTATTTGTAAACCGCCAAATTCCACGCTTCCAAAACTCATTGGTCTACCGTAATCAAATATAGGTATATCAATGAGTCCTGGGGTGTCAGTCACTGCATTATGAAAACACAGGACATTGCTTAAAGAATTTAATGCAATATTTCCGGCAAGCATATTAAAAATGATGCGTTGCGCCTCAAAAGCAAAGACTGCCCCACCGCCCACCTCTTGTGACATCACTACGGAATGCACACCAATATTTGCTCCAACATCCAACACCACTAAATTTGGAGTAGATGTTTTTAGTATCCGCAACACCTCACGAACTGCATGTAATTCCTGAGGATCATAGGTTCCATATTCAGATAATTGCCAACCAACTCCAAGATCGTTTTTATTGATGATGAAAGTGCCAATATCTGTTGCAACAATGGCGTTATATTTTTTCAATTCAATTTTTCCTTAACTGTTTTGAACTTTATTCTAATTCACTTGGCCTCATAAAAAATTGTCCTAAAAAAGCTGCCCTAAGGCAGCTCTATTGTGTTCACTCTTTAGGAAAGCAGGGGTTTATTTACTAATTCTGCATTCTGAAGGTAGTAACTGAGAAATCAAATTGGTTTCTGTAGATCGGCAAGACCAGCCGCCTGCCCAAGTTGCGCCCTCTGGCTTAGATAAATCAATTGGCTTAGGAGAATTGGCATCAGGTTCATTGGTTGGCACAAGATGCAACGTATTTTTTCCCTCAGGCGCAACGCTGACTTGATAGTCAATTGCAATAGCCCCAGAAGGTGTAATTTCAATCAACTTCACGCTACGAGTAGGGGTAAAAGTAAATGCGCCATTGGTGGCCTCATCCATGGCTACGGTACC
>CANHLB010000205.1 GCA_947461335.1 Burkholderiaceae bacterium
CAAATCAATCGGTAAGCAAGATCTATGCACCTTCTGATAATTTATGGATTCGGATTCGGGAAGGCTTTCAAATGGAGCCCATGAATACCCCAATAGAGATCGAGCAAGTGCGCTGGCTTAGTGCAAGACCAGATTACGTTAATCGTTCGATGACCCGATCCTCCAGGTACTTGTTCTATATTGTTCAAGAAGTCAATGCTCGCAATATGCCCACTGAGATTGCATTGCTACCATTTGTAGAAAGTGCTTTTGTAACCCATGCTAAATCCAGTGCAAAAGCTGTTGGTTTATGGCAATTCATGCCGGCCACTGGTAAAGATTTTCGTTTAACGCAAAATGTTTTTAGAGATGAACGACGTGACGTATTGCAATCAACAGATGCTGCTTTAGATTACTTACAACGCTTATATAACCAGTTCGGCAGTTGGGAGCTTGCCTTGGCGGCTTATAACTGGGGTGCAGGTAATATTTCCAAGGCGCAAAAGCGTAATTTAGCGGCAGGCTTGCCAATCGATTACCAAAGTTTGACTATGCCTAAAGAAACACGTAACTACGTGCCAAAACTCATGGCTTATCGACAAATTGTTTTAGATCCGCAGGCTTATGGAATTGTTTTGCCGGAACTAGAAAACCATCCATACTTCGTCGCATTAGATATTGATAACGATATTGATGTGGCGCTAGTTATTAAGCTAGCAGAAATACCTGAGGATGAATTTCAAAGCCTGAATCCATCATTTAATAAGCCGGTCATCTTGAGTAATGCGAATCAACAAATTTTGTTGCCGTTTGCTCACGCTGAGATCTTTCAGGCAAATCTAAAGGCTTACACAAAACCTTTGTCTTCTTGGACTGCAGTTCAGGTGAGCAAAACAGAGAGTGTGGATCAAGCGGCTAAAAATCTTGGCGTTGAAGCAGAAACTTTGAGAAGTGTGAATAACATTCCAAGGGGTATGCGTATCAAAGCGGGCTCCACTGTGTTAATCCCAAAAACTAACCGTCGACCTGGAGACGTTTCAACCGCCATGGCAGAAAATGCCAGTTTGAGTTTGGAGAAGCCCATTCCACCGGCGCCAAAGTGTGTAAAGACGGCAAAAGGGAGTAATGCCACAAAATGCCAAGCTTCCAAGGCCAGCGCAGCATCAGAAAAAGGCGTTTCTAAGGGTAATTCTGCCAAAAATAATGCTGCATCTCAGCATAAGTCCGCATCGACAGGACTTGCAAAATCTGCGAAAAATGGTAGTTCAGCTCCCCCAAGTACAAAAGGGGGCGCTAGCAGTCAGAAACTTCAGTAACTTTTTAGATTAGGTAGACCATGTCCTATAAAGCAAACCATGAACGCTCGATTAAAGACCCAGACGGATTTTGGGGTGAGCAAGCAAAGTTAATTCACTGGGAAAAGCCATTCGATAAAGTGCTGAACTATGACAACCCACCATTTGCAAAATGGTTTGAGGGTGGTCTTACTAATCTTTGCTATAACGCAGTTGATCGTCATTACAAAGAGCGTCCCGATCAAATTGCACTAGTGTCAGTATCAACAGAAACGAACCAAGAGAAGGCTTATACATTCAAAGAGCTATACGAGGAAGTCAATCGTATGGCTGCTATCTATAAAGCCAATGGCATCAAAAAAGGCGATCGTGTCCTGATTTATATGCCCATGATTGCTGAAGCCTGTTTTGCAATGCTAGCTTGTGCACGGATTGGCGCAATTCACTCAGTAGTATTCGGTGGATTTGCCTCACACAGTCTAGCGTCGCGCATCGATGATGCAAAGCCCAAAATGGTGGTGACTTCAGAAGCAGGGATGCGTGGCGGGAAGGCAGTGCCATACAAGCCACTCCTAGATGAAGCAATTACCTTAGCCAGCTACAAGCCTGAAAAGGTTCTGATTGTGAACCGTGGCTTATCTGAATTTACAACTGTTGCAGGTAGAGACTTAGACTATGCTTCTGAACGCCAAAAGCATCTGAATGACATCGTGCCAGTCGAGTGGGTAGATGCGACTCATCCTTCCTATATCCTCTATACCTCTGGCACCACTGGAAAACCCAAAGGCGTTCAACGTGATACTGGCGGTTATGCAGTGGCATTGATGTCTAGCATGAACCACATCTTCTGTGGCAAGGCCGGTGAAACCATGTTCACTACCTCAGATATTGGTTGGGTAGTAGGCCATAGCTACATCATCTATGGACCATTACTCAACGGAATGGCTACGATCATGTATGAAGGTACGCCATTACGACCTGATGCAGGCATCTGGTGGGAGCTGGTAGCGAAATACAAAGTGTCAGTGATGTTCTCTGCACCAACAGCAGTGCGCGTTCTCAAAAAACAAGATCCAGCCTTTTTAACAAAGCATGATCTTTCTTCATTGCGCGCCTTGTTCTTGGCGGGCGAGCCCTTAGATGAACCGACTGCAAGCTGGATTCATGATGCGATTAAAAAACCGATCGTGGATAACTACTGGCAGACCGAAACAGGTTGGCCAATGTTGGCTATTCAACGTGGCATTGAAGTCATGCCGCATAAATTTGGTTCGCCAGGCGTACCATCCTTTGGTTACAACATGAAACTGCTTGACGATGCCACATCCGTAGAATTAGGTCCAGACCAAAAAGGGGTTATTGCCATTGAGGGCCCATTACCTCCAGGCTGTATGCAAACCGTATGGGGCGATGACAAGCGCTTTGTTAGTACCTATTGGGAAACGATTCCTGGCAAATTGATTTACTCTACATTTGACTGGGGCATCAAAGACAAAGATGGTTACTTCTTTATCTTGGGTCGTACCGACGATGTGATTAACGTTGCGGGCCATCGTCTTGGAACAAGAGAAATTGAAGAAAGTATCTCGAGTCATCCGAATATCTCTGAAGTCGCTGTGGTTGGTATCGAAGATAAACTCAAAGGACAAGCTGCTATTGCATTTGTTATTCCAAAGGATTCTTCCAAAGTTGAAAACCTGGAAAAAGAATGTATGAAGACGGTTGATAGTCAGTTGGGCGCAATTGCTCGTCCTGGACGAGTGTACGTGGTGGCAGCCTTGCCCAAGACGCGTTCTGGCAAGATTGTCCGGCGTGCACTGCAGGCAGTAGCGGAAGGTCGTGACCCTGGTGATATCAGCACTATGGAAGACCAAACTGTTCTGGCTCAAATTAAGGCCATCATCGAGCAAAGCGCCAAGGCCTAATTGCCATCAAAGGCTTAACGGGCTGGGTATTCAAGGGTTTACGAGCAAAAATGGTATGATTGCAAGGTTCGAAACTTATTAAATTACCCTAGCGCTTAAAGACACTCACCTCCCGCATAAACAAGCCTCGGGTTGGTCTTTTTGGGGGTTTGAGCGTCGGATGGAGCAGGGACTGGAGATGGTTTGTCACCCTTGCTTCCTTCTTTTCCTCCCGCCGTGTTGGCCTTAGCCGACGGCACTATATTTCCCGGATTTAGTATTGGC
>CANHLB010000206.1 GCA_947461335.1 Burkholderiaceae bacterium
CCAAAGTGAATCACTGCTGTAGCAGCAAAGTCTTCACGCAAGTAACGGTAGTAAGCAGAAAATGCATGGGTTGGTGCAAAGCCACGCTCAAATAGCAAGCGCATTGGATCACCTTCATAACCAAAAGAGGGTTGAACTGAGATCAGCACATTACCAAACTGCTTACCAAGAACAAAGATGGAACTGCCGTTCGAGAGTTGTTTGCCTGGAGCTGGGCCCCATTGCGCTTCAATCTCTTTTAACCAGCGCTCACGACGCACATGGTCATCTACCGGAATTAAGGTATGCACGTTGGCATCGGCGCCATATTGCTGAGCATTACCTTTCAGAATCGAATCACGCAATTCATCAACCGACGCTGGAACATCAACGGTATAGCCACGCTCTTTCATGCCAATCAATAAATTTTGTACTGACTGAAATACGCTCAAGTAAGCTGCGCTACCAATATTGCCTGCATTCGGTGGGAAGTTAAACAATACGATGCCCACCTTACGCTCTGCGCGCTCTGAACGACGTAGATCAACCAATTTACCAACGCGTGCAGCCAACATGCCGACACGCTCGGTACAGGTGAACATATCTTGTGGGTTATGGTCATCCGTAAATGCGCATTGCTTATGGCAACCAGTACAAGTGGTACCCGATGCGCCAGGGCGTCCGCCATAAACCATTGGAATCGTAGAACCATCTAACTCAGGGATGGCAACCATAATGGTGCTCTCTACTGGGAGTAAGCCGCGCTCGGAGCTTCCCCACTGCTCTAGATTCTGAAACTCAACCGGATGAGCAGCGATGTATGGAATATCTAATTTAGCCAATACTTCTTCAGCAGCATGCGCATCGTTATAAGCTGGACCACCCACCAAGGAGAAACCTGTTAAAGAAATCATGGCATCGATGGTTGGCTTGCCGTCTTTAGTAAAGTAATCATCAATTGCGGGACGAGCATCTAGGCCAGCAGAAAATGCGGGAACTACTTGTAGGCCTTGCGCCTCTAATGCAGCAATGACCGGATCATAGTGGCCACTATTACCAGAGACTAGGTAAGAGCGCAGCACTAAGAGCCCTACTCGGCCACGTGCTTTGGTATCTGGTACTACTTTTGGTAAATCACTTAAATTACTACTTAAGCGATTTTTCATACGAGGGTGATAGACGCCAGAGTCTGGATACTCGACCGGATCAAGTGCCTTAGCATTTTTACGTAAAGGCTCACGTGCTCCAGAGGCGTAGCGATTAATGAGATTGACCATCATGTTGTACATGTTCTCTTGAGAACCGCCCAACCAATACTGCAATGATAAGAAATAGGCTCTGAGGTCTTGGGCAGTGCCTGGCACAAAGCGCAACATCTGCGGAATCACGCGCAGCATCTTCATTTGCTTAGCACCTGCGGTCGAGCTCTTGCTTTTACCGTCTTTATCTTTGGCACTTGGACGTAATTTTTTCAGCATGGCCATCAAACCACTGGCTGGCTTACTCATATCTAACTTACCAATTTTGGTGAGCTTAGTAACGTCTCCTGCAGACATAGCGCAAACCATGGCATCACAATGATCTCGCCTTGCTTTCAGATCATCCAATATCGGTAAATAGTGATCTTCAAGAAATAACATCGTGGCAATCACAATGTCGCCACTAGCAATGTCGTCTTTACACTTTTGTAAATGCTCAGCATTACCAGCAAATTCACTAGCAGAGTGAATGTTTAGTGTTGCTCCCGGAATTGTCTTCTTTAGATCCTCATAGGCACGGTTTGCAGCGCTATTTAAATGAGTATCCATCGTAACCAGCACTAGCTTGATAGGCTCATGCAAGTTAGAAGATTTTGTTTTGGTCAGCATTTAATAAGTTTTATTTAAAAGGTCAAATTTTAAAAATTAACTTTTCACTTTTTTATTGTTTTGTCTCAGATTGATTCTTAAAGAATCCTGCAATAGTGTCAACTAAAATTGACATCTATTTCACTTCAAAGCTATTATTTAAGGGTAAATCCCAATAAAAAATGAATGCCAGTATATTTACATCGTCTCCTCTCAATGTAGTATTTTGTTGCTCTGCAATAAGTCACTTTCAGTACAAAAATTTCAAGGAATCTTAATGGCGCGTAATTACCCTTTCTCAGCAATTGTTGGGCAGGAGGATATGAAGTTAGCAATCTTGATTGCTGCTCTAGATTCCAGTGTGGGTGGAGTTTTGGTAATGGGGGACAGAGGAACTGGAAAATCCACTGCTGTTCGTGCACTTGCAGCACTACTACCAGAGATGAACACAGTTCAAGACTGTGTCTATGCTTGTGATCCAAATGCCCCAGCAGGATCCTGTCCCATTTGCGATGAACTGCGTACAAAGCTCAAGCTTGGGGGAAAACTCAAAACCATTAAGAAACCAGTCCCCGTAGTTGACTTGCCCTTAGGAGCCACTGAAGACCGAGTCATTGGCGCCTTGGATATTGAAAAAGCTCTAAGTTCTGGTGAAAAAGCCTATGAACCTGGTCTTTTAGCAAAAGCGCACCGAGGCTTTTTGTATATTGATGAGGTCAATCTTTTAGAAGATCACTTGGTTGACTTATTAATTGACGTTGCTGCTTCTGGGGCAAACGTCGTTGAAAGAGAGGGTTTGAGTATTCGTCATCCTGCCAAATTTGTCTTAGTAGGCAGCGGTAACCCTGAAGAAGGCGAGCTACGCCCTCAACTACTCGATCGCTTTGGTCTTGCAGTCGAAGTGAAGACGCCGCAAGAACCAAAAGCCCGCGTAGAAATTATTAAGCGCCGTGATGAGTTTGAGCGCAATCAAGCCAAGTTCATGCAGACCTGGGAAAAAGAAGACGACATCATTCGAGCACAGATCCAAGCTGGCAAAAAGAAATTGCCAAACGTTAAAGTCGATGACGCTATGCTGGAAAAAGTCACCCAGCTTTGTAGTCACTTAGGTACTGATGGCTTACGCGGCGAACTTACCCTTCTTCGAGCAATGCGTGCTTACGCAGCTTTATGTGGAAAAAATCAGGTGACGATTGAGCATCTGAAAAAGATTGCTGTGCCTGCTCTTCAACATCGACTCAGGCGTAATCCACTAGATGACTCTAGTTCCGGGGTCAGAGTCAAAAGAGCCTTAGAAGAATTGTTTCCTGAAAAAACGAAGTAAATAAGCAACTACTGTCTTTGGAAAACCCAGAACAAACGCAAGAGATCAGTAAGAGTGCCAAACTCGAAACTTGGTTGCGCGCACTCCAGGTCGCTCAGCTCTTAGCTATCAACCCGCATGGTTTAGGTGGCGTCATCCTGCGAGCACGCTCTGGCCCAGTGCGAGATCGTTGGTTGGCTTATCTCAATACCATCGCTCAATTAGGCGGCATGCGCCTGCCCCTACGCAAGATGCCACTTGGCATCTCTGATGAAAACCTGATTGGTGGAATCGATCTTGATCAAACCTTGCGTACTGGTAAGG
>CANHLB010000207.1 GCA_947461335.1 Burkholderiaceae bacterium
CATCATGAAAAACAATATCCGCTTGCGCTAATAGTTTTGCACCACGCACCGTGATCAAATCAGCAGCACCAGGACCTGCGCCTACTAAATATACTTTACCCAGTGGCTTAGAGGGCAGGCTTAATGAGTTGAGAGAAGTATTCATCATGCTTCCTTAAGCAGTTTCCTCAAGGAGTGTTTCGGCAATGAAGGTTCTCTTGCCTCGCCAGCTATTTTGGGTTGTCACAGAAAACAGATCAAACTGCTTTAAGGCAACATCGGTTTTTTGATCAGGACGCAGAGCAAAACTATCAAAGCCAACACGTGCTCCTTGAAGTAACTGGTCAATGAGCACATCGCCAATGGCGCGGATTTCACCGTCCCATGCAAAGCGGCTTCTTAATAGTGCTGCAGTACTAAAACTGCGACCATCTCTAAAGATCGGGAAATGCGCCGCTACGAGTGACCAAACTTTTTTACCTGCCTCAATCTCCTCAATATGGTTGAGAATATCGTCATCGGCAGCAAACCACACCCCAATCTGACCCTTGTTTGATTGGGCGAGCAGATTAGCATCATGTTGATGTGAATTGATCCGATCACACCACCAACTAAAGGGGAGCAACACTTTATGAAATCCATCACCTAAGTCAGGTAACCTGGCACTCTGGAACTCTTCTTGACTAGGATTCCAAATGAGCCACTCATTAGGGACAAGAGTAGGCTTGCCCCCTTTAGGAAAATGCAAGATTTCTTGATGGGAGGCAATCGTGTTCATGCATTTACCTCTGCTTGATTTTGTTTCTGCTCTTTTTTCTTGGCGTTCTCGCTTTTGTTCTTTTGATTCTTATAGGCCGCTTCTTTAAAGAGCGTTACACCTAAGCGTTTATAGGTTTCGATGAAAGACTCATTCTCTAACCTGTGCTGGGTAAAGGTATTGATGATGTTAGTCATGACATCGGGGATTTCATCAGCATAAAAGGAGGGACCGATGACTTTGCCAATGGCAGCATCATTACCTTGCTCACCACCCAAGGTGATTTGATACCACTCTTCACCATCTTTATCGACACCCAAGACGCCAATATTGCCAACGTGATGATGGCCGCAAGAGTTAATGCAACCAGAGATATTTAAACTGATATCACCTAAATCAAATAAGTAATCTAAGTCATCAAAGCGTTCCTGAATTGCCTTTGCAATCGGAATCGATTTAGCATTGGCTAGAGAGCAAAAGTCGCCGCCTGGGCAAGCAATGATATCGGTCAGTAAACCCACATTAGGCAGGGCAACTTTTTGTTTCTTGGCAGCCTGCCACAGTTCAAACAATTTAGCCTGCTCAACATCAGCCAGTACCAAGTTTTGTTCATGGGTGGCGCGCAGCTCACCAAAGCTATATTGGTCTGCAAGATCAGCTATGGCATTCATCTGCGCAGTAGTCGCATCACCAGGAGCAGCGACAACATGGGGCTTTAAAGAAAGCGTAACGATGGCATAGCCAGGAACTTGATGCGCGCTCACATTGCGCTCTAACCAGCGACTAAAGGCAATTTTTTCTGCTGATGAAGCTTGTGCTAATACTTGTTCAGTAGATAGTGCTTTCAGACTCTGATAAGCAGGCTTGGTAAAGTGTTTTGCAACCCGATCCCATTCCGCTTGGGTAAAGTTATCGTCACTGTTCTGAATATGGAGCCATTCCCCTTCCACTTGGCGAGCAAATTCTTGTGGGCCTAAGGCTTTGACCAAGATCTTGATACGAGCCTTATACAAATTGTCTCTTCTACCAAAGCGGTTATAAACGCGCAGTAAGGCAGTAAGGTAACTTGGTAATACTTGCCAAGGTAATTCTTGTTTAATGAGTGAGCCTAAGATGGGCGTGCGGCCCATGCCACCACCAGCATAGAGATTGGCAATCAATTGACCTTGTGCATTTTTCTTAAGCTCAATACCCACATCATGACAAAGTAATACGGTGCGATCTTCCTTGGCGCCATTGACGGCAAACTTAAATTTGCGCGGCAAGTGAGCAAACTCTGGATGCAAGGTTGACCATTGGCGCAGTAATTCACAAATAGGGCGTGGGTCAACGTATTCATCGGCAGCGACTCCGGCAAAGGCATCACTCGTAATATTGCGAATACAGTTACCTGAAGTTTGAATGGCATGCATTTCTACGGTTGCAAGATCTGCTAAAACATTCGGAGTGTCTTCCAGGGTAAGCCAGTTGTACTGAATGTTTTGACGGGTCGTAAAGTGCCCATAGCCGCGGTCATATTTATCAGCAATCAAAGCCATCATGCGCAGTTGCGCAGAATTAAATAAACCATAGGGAATGGCAACGCGCAGCATGTAGGCATGGCGCTGGTGATACAAGCCATTCTGGAGGCGTAGGGGGCGAAATTCTTCTTCGGCTAATGAACCATCAAGGCGCCTAGCAACCTGGTCCCTAAATTGGGCAACCCGCTGATCTACAAGGGTTTGGTCAATATGGTCATATTTATACATAGCCCACGATTGTCAGGGGCTCTCGATATTTCTACAAATACTTAAAAGTCGGTTTGATATATCAATTTAGGTATATAGATTTACCTTAATTAAAGTCGCCGCCAGCCACCTATTTTTAGCTTTTAAGTAAAAAGTGATAAAAGTTCCATTTGACAGATTCTGTTATACAGAATATTATATTGCATGATCCGTTCATTCTCATGCGAACTTACTGAAGACTTATTTAATAGCAGGCCTTCTAGAAAGTTTGGGAATATTGAAAGGGTGGCAAGACGAAAGTTGTTACAACTTCATGCAGCAGTCAATTTATTGGATTTAAGAATTCCACCTGGCAATATGTTGGAGTCATTGATTGGAAAACGTAAAGAACAACACAGCATTCGCATTAATGGCCAATGGCGCATTTGTTTTATTTGGAAAGAGGATGGGGCTTATAACGTAGAGATTGTGGATTACCACTGAGGATATGATGAAAACAAAACTACTTGATGAAATTCACCCGGGTGAAATTTTGCTAGAGGACTTTATGAAGCCGATGGGCCTTACCGCCCGTCAGCTTGCAGCAGACATTGATGTTTCACCAAGTCGTATTAGTGAAATTGTTCATGGCACTCGTCCCATCACTGCAGATACTGCTTTGCGCTTAGGCCTGTTCTTTTCTATGGAACCACGTTTCTGGTTAAATTTGCAGTCTGAGTACGATATGCGAATGGCCAAAAGAAATCTGCTGGAGCTGATCGAGCCGCGAATTCGCGTCTTTCAAATGGCTGCTTAGTCTTATAACCCAACTTCCCGATAGCGCCTATAAAGATTAGCAATAGAGGCAAATCCCAAAATCACAATCAGGATTGCAAATAGGTAATCAATGGTGAGGTAGGTAAAGATGCCCACTTGGGTAAGAATGGCTAAGCCAATAA
>CANHLB010000208.1 GCA_947461335.1 Burkholderiaceae bacterium
CTTTTATCATCTAGGCTTGCTCCAGAAGAAGCAATCAGGTGAATAGATTTCAACGGCGTTCCTTAAAGAAATTACGCAGTAATTGACCGCACTCTTCACTCATCACTCCCCCCTCAACACTAGTCTGGTGATTAATCTGTTTTGATGAGAATACATCTAAAACACTACCAGCGGCACCCGTTTTAGGGTCAGCTGCTCCATAAACTATACGATCAAGCCTAGCATGGATCATGGCACCAGCACACATGACGCAAGGCTCTAGGGTGACATACAAAGTAGAGCCTGGTAAACGATAATTTTCTGTAGATAATGCAGCTTGTCTCAAGGCTAGCATTTCAGCATGGGCACTAGGATCATGATTCGTAATCGGCTGATTAAATGCTTTTGATATGACTTTCCCATCCCTTACAAGTACAGCCCCCACCGGCACTTCACCAGCAAGAGCAGCTAATTGGGCTTGCTCTATTGCCTGGTGCATAAACTGACGGTCAAGCTCTATCTGATTCATTTAAGGATGGCGTACGTCTGCCCAACAATTTGGAGTCTCATAAATGCGGAGCGCAGAAAGCTCTAAGCGCCCAGAAAATGCTTTACTAAATACTGGCTGCAAAATAGCAAATGCCGCATTGGCTAGATTCTCAACGGTAGGCACATGCTCCATGATCACCGTTTTATGATTTGGCAAGGTGGCTAAAAAATCTATCACAGACTTATCTTCTTTGGCCACCAAAAATGCATGATCCCATAGATCAACGACATATTGATTTGTTAGGCGCTTAATATCACCAAAGTCGAGCACCATGCCATCATCTGCTTTGCCTGGATTGTCAGCAACTTCGCCCGTCAAAGTTACTTCGATAGCGTAGCGATGTCCATGCAAGTGCCTACACTGGCCGTCATGATTAGGAATGCGATGGCCCGAGTCAAACTCAAGACGGCGAGTAATGGAAATAGCAGCTTGTTTAGTTGTCATTCTGATCTTAGCCGGCCTATCGGATTCCTACAAGTTTATGGGATTGAAGACTTAGTCTCCAAAGTGGGCGTTTCTGGCAGAGGCTGATTGCCAACTCAGTATTACTTTGAAGATTTGGTCCGTCCATTGGCTGTAAGAATCGATTGCGATAATCCATCTTTTCAAAACGTGCCAATAACTTTTCTAAAGGATCATGCCCCGCTTGCGGAATGACCAACTTCAGCTCATTAGCTTGCAATACGATTAAATCAGACCCCGCCTTTGGGCTCACACAAACCCAATCGACACCCTTTGGAACTTTAATCGTGCCATTGGTTTCAATTGCAATCTCAAAACCTTTTTGATGTAGTTTTGCAATCAGTTCTTCGTCTAACTGCAAAAGTGGTTCACCACCAGTAAATACGACGTAGCGCTGCTGCGGTCCTGCTGAAGTACTGCTCCAAGAAGATTCGATAGCATCAGCCAAATCTTTGGCATTTTCAAACTTCCCACCACCAAGTCCATCGCTCCCTACAAAATCGGTATCGCAAAACTGGCAGATGGCAGACGCGCGGTCCTCTTCACGACCGCTCCATAAATTACAACCTGCAAAACGGCAAAATACTGCAGCACGCCCAGTATGGGTGCCCTCACCTTGAAGCGTAGGAAAAATTTCTTTAACGGTATACATAGCAATACTCTTATTTTAAGCGTATTGCCTACTTCCAGGAGATAAGCTCCCATTCGAGGTAGTCTTCCCAAAGCGCATTTCTCCAAAACATGCCGCCTAGGAGATACCTACCATACCCTCTTCGAATGACCCAGCGACCTATTTCAGGAGAAAACCAGACATCTTCCTCTCTGATATTGGCAACTCTAAAAACATCATTACTCTCAAAATAGGGCATATCATTTCGATATTTAAAGGTGATGAACTCACCCGCTGGAACTTTGATTTTCTCCCACCCTAGTGCCTCAATATTTAAGCCCCAATAAAAATCTGAATCGGGGTACCCAACTACGCTGTATCGAGTTTTGTAATAGCCATTCCAACCCTTTGAAAGTTGTTCTGGCCAAAGTGGCAGCGGCGTAATAAATTTTTGTGGAGGGTTCCAGTGTGGGTCTTGCAATACATATCCCCAAGGAGTTTGTATTTCATCTGGCAAAGGTCCAAGCTTTGCGCTACTTCGTTCAATACGCACTTCTTTATCAACTGATACAACCCTTTCGGTAATGGTATCTACAATCGCCTGATTAAAAACATTGCGAATGATATAAACCCATTCCTGACCAATTTTTGGTGGACGAATTTGCGGAACAGGATTAGGTGGCGCGATGAGTTCCGCAGAAGGATAAGGTTGAGATGAAATACACCCTAGCATTGAAAACGCAAGGAGTGCAATAACAACTCTACATAGGGAATTTACTTGTAGGAAGTAAGCTGCCATTGGAATCTATCTTCCATATTTTCAGCATTAATCTGCCCTTGAATGCGATATGAACCTGAAGTCTCACGGGCAACCCAGCGGCCAATTTGAGGTGCAAACCAAGCTGTCTCTTTATGAATGCAATCAACCTTATTGGCATCCTCACTCTCATAATTAATCAAGCTTTGGTAACGCAAAGCGATGAAGACACCTGCAGGTACAGTAATCCTCTCCCATCCCTGAACAGTCATATATTCCTGCCAATTTAACTTGGAATCTGGATAGCCAGCGATGGTGTATTTTGACGTAATTTGCTTGCTCCATTTAGCAGATAGCTCTTGTGGCCACAAAGGAATGGCCGGGTTGAAATTGAGAATTTTTGACCAATTAGGGTCTGTAACGACCATTCCCCAGGGCTGCTGAATTTCACTAGGCAATTGAGCCCCGCCTTCGGAAGTGCTCTCAATTTTGATGACCGAGCCTACGCTGGTTACTCGCTCAGTCATAGTGCCTATGGTTTTGCCATTAAAGGTATTCCGTTTGATATAAGTCCACTCTTGTCCGATTTGCGGTGGTCTGATAGTCGGCAATGGATTTGGGGCGGCAACTGGAATTCCATTTTCATAAGAAAGAGGAATTCCACAAGCAACTGGTAATAAAGCTGCACTTGCAATAAAAGAACGGCGCGTGGGATTCATATGATTCCTTTTCAATGATTTTATGTAACTTTGCTTCCAAGTAAATTTAATTCTTCTGCGGTAAAGCCAGCTGCTTTACGTGCCTCTAAATTGAATGGCCCTCTTAATGCTGGTGCACGATATTTTTTCGCCAAATCTTTATAGGCTTGAATCGGTGACAAACACTCCTGAGCACATAAAAAATTAAACCAGTGATTACCAATATAAACGTGCCCTATTTCGTCTCTCAAAATAATATCTAATATTTGGGTTACCTTGTGGTCTTTAATTTGCTTGAACCGATCTCGTATTGCTGGTACGGCATCTAAGCCTCTTGC
>CANHLB010000209.1 GCA_947461335.1 Burkholderiaceae bacterium
AAACCTCGGGGGACTGCCCAATGCAAGTGGGAATATCTAAATACGGGTTTTGTAAGAACTCTAATAGTGCACTTGCTGTTGGTCCTTCCTTGGGAGCGCGGATCAACTCCAGCCAACTATTAATTGCTGCTGCTGCCCTCGTGGTATCAATCTTCCATCCAGTTTCATCACGAATATTTAAAGCTGGGCCTAAACGTGCCAACAATGCTCGTACCCGTCTTGCAGCAAGACGATCTTGCGCGACTAATGCAATATTTGTTTTATGGGCAATTAAATGAGACTCAATCGATTTAGTTGCGGCCCAGGCCAATTCTTCAAAACGTCTTGCTGAAATTAAACGCCAATCTTGATAATGTGCTGCGGTGAGATTGCTGCTCAGTTGCTTTTCTTGCTCTGCATTTAAGGCAATCAGCTCGCCGGTTCCATTTTCTCCTGCAAGGGCCTCAGACCATAAGGCAACTGTCTGCCAATTTAATGCAACTTCCACAACGGGAGCATATTGAGCATAGTGATTTAAGTATTTACTAATAAGCTCCTGATCAATTGGCTTAGGGTCTGCCGTCTGCACCCAGATCAAGGGGCGAGCCTCATTCTGATTGGCTTTTGCTAAATCCAAGTGAGCTGCCATCGCAAATTGTTTGCGAAAAACGGCGTCCCCAACACCACTTAAGTAACGCCAAAAGGTCAGCAATACTTCAGATTCTTGATCGACTACTTTTCTTGAAAGTTCTGGGTATGCTTGAGCGATGGTCTTCTCTAACATCACCTCTAGTTTTTTTGCCCACAGTTCTGCATCAAATGCGTTAGTCTCGATTAAAAGATGTAACTCATCTTGTAGTTGCAACATGATTGCTTCAGACAAAATATCGCAAGCATCAATGACCGACTTTGCTAAACCCCACGCGCCCGAATCACTCTCGGCTTTAAACCAAGTTTTAAGCTTGGGATGTTTACGCAGATTGATATAGACCGATAACCATCTCTCTAAGTCGGTTTGCTTCTTAGGAAACTTCCATGCGCCTGGCGCTGCCTCTAACCAATCAGCAAAACTAATGACCTGCGGCAAGAAAGCGATATGGCTTGGCAAATCCTCTGGTCGGTTTTTTTCTAAAGCTGCCCTCACCCCAATGAGTGGTCCAGCAGTACTCAGCACCACCAAGGGGCGTTTTTGGGTTTGCTTTGCACAATCCCAAATCCCTTGAGCTAGTTCGGTAAGCGCATAGCTATTGGGCGTAATTGCCCAAGCATGCACCTGCTCTTGCTTAGAAATGGTCGGGAATGGATAAGGCATTACAGAAGAAGGTAGATTGGTGTTTTAGGGCTTATTTTGAAAATTCGGCAGAATCTTTGGCTTATTGCTAATATAAGCTCTGTAACGCCACAATTAAATAACTCGCTAAATAAGCTTAAATAAGGAATATTCATGAGTGCCGGCATTAAATATGTAACTGACGCTTCTTTCGAACAAGACGTCCTAAAGTCCGATAAACCTGTTCTGCTCGACTTCTGGGCTGAGTGGTGCGGCCCTTGCAAAATGATTGGCCCTATTCTGGAAGAGCTCTCCGCCGAGTATGGCGATAAGCTGCAAATCGCTAAGATGAATGTGGATGAGAACCAAGGGGTTCCAGCCCAGTTCAATATTCGTGGCATTCCGACCTTGATCCTATTTAAAAATGGCACCGTAGCTGCTCAAAAAGTAGGCGCCTTAGCCAAATCCCAGTTATCTGCCTTTATTGACAGCAATATCTAAAGATCTCATCCCACAGGTTCACCAGTTGAGCCTGTGGTTTTTACCTGCTTTTTATACTTGTCAGACCCGCTTTTTAGTGTAGTATTGCATTTAACAGTAGTTCAGCGCCTCGCACTTACAAAGCAGCGCGCTCATTTCCAGCAATTTACCTCCCCCTTCTTTTAAGCAAATCTCCCAAATTCTGTTTTTCCACATCTGTCTGATCTCTTTCAGCACAGCAATACCCCAAAACCTATTTATCTAATCCCTTTTTTCTTTATCAACACCCGAGAACCACATGCAATTAACTGAACTCAAAGTCCTTCACGTATCCGCTCTGCTTGAAATGGCAGCTAGCCTGGAGATTGAAAACACCCAACGGATGCGCAAACAAGAATTGATGTTTGCCATTCTGAAAAAACGCGCTAAAGCTGGGGAAATGGTATTTGGCGATGGTACTTTGGAAGTATTGCCTGATGGCTTTGGTTTCTTGCGCTCACCTGAAGCCTCTTACATGGCTTCTCCTGATGATATTTATATCTCCCCAGCGCAGATCCGCCGCTTCAATCTTCACACGGGTGATAGCGTTGAAGGTGAAGTCCGTACCCCTAAAGATGGCGAGCGTTACTTTGCATTAGTAAAGGTAGACAAGATCAACGGTTTGGCTCCAGAAGCCCTAAAAAACCGCATCATGTTCGAGAACTTAACTCCTCTCCACCCAAATCGCGTGATCTCTTTAGAGCGTGATATCAAGGCAGAAGAGAACCTAACAGGCAGGATCATCGACATGATCTCCCCGATCGGCTTTGGCCAACGGGGTTTGATTGTGTCCTCACCTAAATCGGGTAAGACAGTGATGATGCAGCATATTGCGCATGCCATCTCTGCTAATAATCCCGATGCTATTTTGATCGTATTGCTCGTAGATGAGCGCCCCGAAGAGGTTACTGAGATGCAACGCTCTGTTCGCGGTGAAGTTGTTGCCTCTACTTTTGATGAGCCTGCAGTTCGTCACGTTCAAGTGGCTGAGATGGTGATTGAAAAAGCAAAACGTTTAGTAGAAATGGGTAAAGACGTCATCATCTTGCTTGACTCGATTACCCGTCTTGCCCGCGCATACAACACGGTAATTCCTTCCTCAGGAAAAGTGCTCTCTGGTGGTGTGGATGCCAATGCTTTGCAACGCCCAAAACGTTTCTTTGGTGCCGCTCGTAATATTGAGGAAGGTGGCTCATTAACGATCATCGCTACTGCTTTGATTGAAACTGGTAGCCGTATGGATGACCTCATTTATGAAGAGTTCAAAGGTACCGGCAATATGGAAGTTCATCTTGAGCGTCGCTTGGCTGAACGCCGTGTTTACCCATCGATTAACCTCAACAAGTCTGGTACCCGCCGTGAAGAGCTCTTGGTGAAAGCTGAGAACCTCCAGAAGATCTGGGTATTGCGTAAATTGCTCGCCGATATGGACGAAATTGAGGCAATGAACTTCATCGTAGATAAGCTCAAATCGACCAAAAACAACGGTGAATTCTTTGATCTAATGCGTCGCGGAGGCTAATTTCGGGGTCTAGGGAGCTGGTTTAGCCCCTTTTAGACCCCAATAGTGCGCTTTGTTGTTGATTTCATGGCATAATTTCGCCTTTGTTGCA
>CANHLB010000210.1 GCA_947461335.1 Burkholderiaceae bacterium
GCTTTTGATAGAGCTGATCGCCTCTACATTACTGAGATTGATATCGATGTTGAGGGTGGCGATACTTTTTTTGAAGTTCCTAATATTTCCTCCTGGAAAGAAAGTGAACGCACCCCCGGCTCTGAAGGTGCCATCACCTTTAACTTTGTAACACTTGAACGCACATCAGCTGGATAAGTCAACTCTGCCAACAATAAAAAAGAGCTTCTAGGAGCTCTTTTTTATGATGTAAGTAATTACATTATTGAATAATGATCTTCGATTCTTTAGCGAGTTGAGATATAAACTCAAACTGCTTTCTTTGCGTTAGACCGGCACGAAGAGCGGCTTTAGCTTGTTCAAAAGTAGGTGGTTTACTAGACTTTTTATCTTCGAGTTTCACTAAATACCAACCCTGTTGTAATTGAATCGGCGACTGCGACACTTGGCCTTTTGATAGATTCACCAAAACAGCACCAATTTGCGGGCCAACTTGTCCTGCTTGAACCCAACCAACAGCACCACCTTGAACCTTATTGGGGGCTAACGAAACACTTTTAGCTACCTTATCAAATGGCTCACCTTTTTTAATACGGGCAAGTGCTGCTTGTGCATCTGCCTCAGTAGCAACCGCAATATCGCTAACCTTATATTCAACAATCATGCCTTGCGCACCTAAAGAAGAGATTTCTTTATTGTATTCAGCTTGAATATCGGCATCGGTGACTGGGTTTTGTGCCATATAGGTTGATAGCTCAAGATCTGCTAAATAGTTTTGACGAATTAACATTAACTGGGTGTTTGCTTTATCAGAATTAGCTAAACCATCTTTTTCAGCACGCTGAGATAGAAGCAGTACTTCAACATATTTTTCTACGACGACTTTGCGCAATTCAGGAGAATCTTTTTGGCCTTGAGAGATAGCTATTTTGATACCCTGCTCAACCATATCGTTGGTAATGATGGCCCCATTCACAGAAGCCGCTGCATTAATTGGCAAGCCGCTTTGCTGTGCATGGGAATTTCCCATGAATACTGTAGATAGAATGCTTGCTACAAAAATAGCGCCAAACTGTGATTTCAATGGAAAAGAGGATAGTTTCATTTAGCTTAGTCTTTCTAAAAATTAGCCTCAATAGTAACAGTAGCCTTCATCAACGGTCCATTGACCACAGTAAAATCTAAATATGTGCGTTCAATACCTCACCACCGTCAATGTTGAATGGGTCAAAACCCGGTTTGATCTGGATCTACCCGCCTCTACTGCGCATGATGTTTTTCCAACTTACCCAGGACCTATTGTTTTAAAAAGTCATCACACGCAACGAACTGCTATTGGCATGGCGCGTTTTGGGCTTTTGCCCTCCTGGGCTAAAGATGACGCTTTCGGAAGAAAAACCTATAACGCAAGAGCAGAAACCGTTGCTGTGAAACCTTCCTATAAAAATGCATGGGTTAAACGTCACTATGCACTCGCCCTAGCGGATACCTTTTATGAACCTTGTTATGAATCTGGCAAAGCGGTTCGCACAGCGATCAAGCAATCGAATGGTGAGCCTATGGCAATTGCCTCTATTTGGGATACCTGGACAGAGCCAGAGTCTGGTGAATTAATCGTTTCTTTTTCGATGCTGACAATTGATGCCAGCGGTCACCCAGTGATGCAGCGCATGCATAAACCTGAAGATGAAAAACGTACTGTTGTACCATTGCGACCCGAATTATTTGGTGCATGGCTCAATGCCACCCCGCAAGAAGCTCAGATGCTGTTGCGCTTAGATTCGATTCCAGAGCTTGTACTTGCCTAGAAAGTTAAAACCGGTTTTGTAGCCTGATATGGATCTGCTGATTGCATTTCTATCGCTTCAGCCTCTTGCTCCCCCTGAGGTTGGCGATAAAATTTTGAATCCAAGGCGCGTTCTTTAGCTATACGAAGATCTTCTGCCTTTGGATCTACTGGACCAAATGGCCCTTCTACTGGCGACAGAGACTGTTTATTAAATTCCTGAATCTGCTGAGGGCTATAGGGAGAATAAGTGGTCGACCCGGGAGGTAGAGGAGGGGCTTGAGAGCAGGCTGAAATACCTATTAGGAGCAGGATTGAGCTTAACTTTGAAAAGAAAGTATTCATAAATCCTATTGTAGGGTAGCCCTGCATTACCTGTTCTTTTTATATTAATTACAATACTTGCATGAGTTTTCGCCATCTTCTTGCGCTAACCCTCCTGATACTGCCATCAATTAGTGCTGCCATTGATTTGCAGCCAAATGATATTGTTGCACCCCAGCCCGGCAAGAGTCACGCAATGATCAGTTATGTCAATACTGAGAACACTACATTTTATCGAAACGGGACTGCAGTAAGTACCAAGCCATATGGGAGTCCTGATATTAATACCCAAAGCGAAATTCTTCGCTTATCTACCTCATATACATTACAAGGATTACCAGCAGTATCCTATCTTCAACTGCCCTACGGAACTATTAAGCCGGCCGGCTCCTTGTCAACGTATCCGGGTGCCTCGGGTATTGGGGACGTAGTCCTTGCTAGTGCGTTGTGGCCCTACTCTAATCGAGATACAAGAAAGTATTTTGGTATGGCAGGCTATCTCTCACTTCCTACGGGAAGTTATAACAGCCAGCAAGTATTTAATGTAGGTGAGAACCGCTATAAATATGATCTCCAAATGGGCTACCAACAACCTATTATTGAAAATCTTGACGGTATGATTGCGGTCGATACGATGTGGTTCGGTGGCAATAGCCAATGCGCCGCTGCATGCCTCTCTGCAACAAACACCTCTTTAAATCAAAAGCCACTCACTACAACGCAATTAGGTCCGATTTATAAAGTAAATCAGACCTACACTCTTGGGGCATCCTACTTTTATGTCGCCGGTGGCGCCACCACAATTGGCAATACTTACCAAAATAATGTCGCTAATACCCAAAGATACCTCCTGAGCGCCTTAGCTTATTACCCATTTGGCAGAATTAGTCTCCAATATGGACGCGATATGGAAATCAAAAATGGCTTTGTAGAAACGCGACGCTTTATCGTCCGCTTTGCTACTGAGTTTTAAGTCTTAATAAGCCTTTTTAGGTCCTAAGTGTTTTTTGATCAATGGTAAGCGGCATAGTAAGAGTATTAGCACTATCACTCCATAAATCGACACTGTACTGAGATCATTCTTACCAGCCTTATGCCACCAGTAGTGAAGAATGGCGGTACAGGCAATGACATAAATGAACTTATGCAATAAGCTCCAGCTTCTGCCAAGGGTACGTACAGCAAAATCATTAGAGGTGAGCGCTAAAGGAATCAGTAACACGAAAGTGGCAAAGCC
>CANHLB010000211.1 GCA_947461335.1 Burkholderiaceae bacterium
CTACCAGTTAGTAAATTGAATAGCGCTGTTTTCCCACAGTTGGGATTGCCAAGCAATGCAACAATAGGTTCGCTGGAGAAAAAATGAACTTTAGACTCAGGCATGCAAGCAACATTCAACTGAAATCATGCGTACTTCAGATTCACGTAAAGCAAATGTAGAAGCACCGATACGAACCATATAAGGACCTTTACCAAGCAAACCTTTACGCAGCAGAGTCACCTGCTCACCCGGTAAAAAACCAATATCTTCAAGTTGCCCCTTCATTTGTGGAGCACCTTTAGGAGCGTTTACTACGCAGACTCGGTAAGGACTACCCAGTTCAACTTGGTCTAAATTCATTCAATAGGCTTTTTTAGCTAGATGATGTGCAATTATATCCCCAAATGAGAATGAATATCATTCGTGGACAAACCTCGCTTACCTAGGAATAATGGCCTATTTGACATATGAGAGGCTTGATCTAAAACAAAAAATTATGGGGTGGTGTAGCCGTATTTCTCCAGAATCGATTTAGCCTGGGGGCTTTGCACGAACCGATAAAGCTCTATAGCCTCTTGAGAAGCGCCTTTGATTAAAACCATTCTTTGTTTAATAGGTTCATAAAGATTTGGGTTTGCTAATGTAAAGTTAATCTCTTTAGATATCTCTGCTGATCGCGTCAAAGATAAAGCTGTAAAACCCAAATCAGCTCCGCCTCTTACTATATACATTGTTGCAATACCAATATTGTCGCCATAGACCAATTTATCTTTAGCTAAATCCCAAACGCCTTCTGCCTTCATATATTCAACTGCAGCTTTACCGTATGGAGACAAGTCAGGTTTAGCAATTGCAATCTTATTAGCTTTAGCTATCAATTCCGCAAGCCCAATTTTTTTATCTGTCCATTTGATATTGGAAGATTTCTTAGTAATCATGGCTAAGCTCCCAATGGCATAGATGGCCCCTACATCAATAGTCTTTCCTTTTTTATATAGCTCTAGAGGGAAATGCTCATCTGCAGCAATCAACATACTGAATGGAGCACCATTTAAGATCTGGGTAGTGAAATTTCCAGATGAGCCATAGACTATCCGGAGCTCTGGCTTACCCGTTGCCTTGAATGCTCTGCTGATCTCAGTAAAAGCATCCTTCATGTTAGCTGCTACAGCGACTGTTGTAGTTTGTGCGCCCGCAAAGTTTGCTGACAGCAAAAGTGAAATGAAGAGGGAACGAAATATCATAGAAACTGATTCTCTCATCAACGGTCTATAACCAGCCATCAAGCTGTCGATTAAGGCTAATGGCCTTATAGCCAGGGGTATTACCCGAGTAACTTCGTATCTTTCGAATTAATTTAGAAGCAGCTGATTGAGTGACCATCTCCGAGTGCATAGCTATAAAGAAAATTTCATCTTTAATAGGCACAAATCCAAGTCCATTCTCAATAGCAACATTTTTAACACCAAGGCCTACATCTGCCTTGCCGGCCAATATGGCATTGGCTACTGCTGAATGAGTGAACTCTTCATGCAAATAGCCATTAATGTCTGAAGGCTCAATTCCCTCCTCCATGAGAAGTGTATCTAATAGCAGTCTTGTACCAGAGCCGATTTGCCGATTAATAAATCGAATCTTACGATTTAACAAATCCTCTATTGAGCGTATTCCCAATGGATTGCCTTTCTTGACAATTAAGCCCTGCATACGTTTCATGACTGGATAGATTTGTATTCCATTCTTCGATAAACGATGATGAATAGCCTTGGAACTCTTTTCATCCGAAACATGAAAACCAGCAATATGGGCTTCATCATTCAAAAGCTTTTCCAGGGATTCGCCTGAGCCTGCAATTTTTAAGTCAAATCCTTTCACTTCGTTTGCAGCCCTTTGAATAATTGAATCACTGCTTGAAAGAAACTTCCATCGAGCATTCTCTGATTTCTGTATTTTCTTAATTTCTTTTAATAAAGTATCTTGATATCCTTTGCCGTGCTCAAGATGCCCTGCTTGCATTTCATCGATAAACTGAATCAAAAATGCGCCAAATGCAGTCAAGATTGAACCGTGACCTTTGGTTCGAACAATTAAAGGCATACCCAAACTTGCCTCAACTTGATTTAATTTTCCCCAAGCCCCCCGATAAGAAGTGCCTGATTTCTTGCTGGCCACCACTAAGGAGCTAGCACGCTCAATGTCCTTCAGTAGCTGACCAAGCCAAATGAGATCGATCGAGCCCCTGCCATCCGTCTGGGATTGAACAATCAGCGTGGGTCGGACTTCAATTTGCATATGTAATCTTTTGCATATTCAATAAGTATTAATGTATGCGATCATAGCGTTTTAATCAACTATTTATTGAGTCCTATGAAAAAGCCCATTTCAAACCTATTTATGAGCACCTTATTAGCGGTCTTAATGTCTAGCTCCCAGGTGTATGCCCAAGACAAAAGCATTGTGGTCTCCTCAACCACCTCTACTGAGCAATCTGGCTTATTTGAATTTATTCTTCCAACCTTCAAAATGAAGACTGGAATCAATGTCAAGGTTGTTGCTGTGGGAACCGGCCAAGCCCTTGATATTGGTCGTCGCGGCGATGCTGATGTCGTATTTGTTCACGATAAACCTGCAGAAGAGATTTTTGTACAAGAAGGCTACTCAACAAAACGCAATGAAGTAATGTACAACGACTTCGTGCTCATTGGACCAAAATCAGATCCTGCAAAAGTAGGTGGCGGAAAAGATATTCAAATTGCATTTCAAAAAGTTGCGGCTGCACAAGCGCCTTTTGTCTCCCGTGGCGATAAAAGTGGCACACATGCTGCAGAGCTACGCTACTGGAAAAGCGCTGGTATTACAGTTGCCCCCGGCTCCTCTTGGTATAAAGAAACGGGTTCTGGTATGGGGCCCGCTCTCAATACTGCCTCTGCCATGAACGCTTATGTCTTGGCAGACCGCGCTACCTGGCTGAGCTTTAAGAATCGCGGTGATTTAACGATCTTAGTTCAGGGCGACCCAAAACTCTTTAATCAATATGGGGTGATGTTGGTTAATCCAGCCAAGTTCCCTCATGTGAAAAAAGCCGAGGGGCAAGCCTTTATTGACTGGCTCATCTCCAAGAATGGTCAAGATGTGATTGCAAGCTATCAAATTGGTGGTGAACAGCTCTTTTTTCCGAATGCGAATAAATAAAGAGTAAATAAAAAAGCCCGCAGATGCGGGCTTTTTTGTAAGCATCTGGCAATCTGCCAGTACTAACTGCTTATTTCTTAGGTGTTACGAAA
>CANHLB010000212.1 GCA_947461335.1 Burkholderiaceae bacterium
ACCGGCATTAGTTTCCTGATGATTACGCTAGCCTTTGGTCAGATTTTGTGGGGCCTAGCCTATCGGTGGGCAAGTGTCACAGGTGGTGATAATGGTATCTCCGGATTAACACGACCAAGCCCATTTGGATTGGATCTTGATGAAGCTAATCAATTTTATTACTGCTCTTTAGTAGTGTTTGTATTTGTATGGATTGCGATTGCAATTTTTGTGCGCTCGCCATTTGGCGCCACAATTCGGGGTACGAAAGATCAGCCTCGCCGTATGAGTGCACTGGGCTTTAATGTTTGGTTGATACGCTGGATTACATTTACTGCCTGCGGCTTCTTTGCTTCGATTGGCGGCATTATGTATGTCTACTACCACCAGTTCATCAGTCCGCATAGTCTTTCCTTAGCGAACTCTGCAGAAATGCTCTTGATGGTCATTGCTGGCGGTGCTGGAACCCTATTGGGTCCAGTGATTGGGGCCACGTTAGTGATGCTCCTCAAAAACGTAGCCAGTCAGTATGTTGATCACTGGGTCACTTTGCTCGGCTTAGTCTTTATTTTTATTGTGATGTTCATACCAGGTGGGATCGTTGCTGGTTTTGAGCGTATTAAAAATGCCTTGTCTGCAGGTAAATAAAAGATGAGCCCAATTCTTCAAGTCTCCAAGCTAACTAAATCATTTGGTGGATTGCAAGTGGCAAAAGGCGTGAACCTTTCAGTTAATCCTGGGGAGCGCCATCTATTAATTGGGCCCAATGGTGCAGGCAAGACCACACTCTTTAATTTAATCTCAGGCGATTTAGCCTCTGACTCCGGCACGATTACGCTTGCAGGAAAAAATGTCACTAAGTTACCAACAGCAAAGCGTGCTCAATTAGATTTAGCAAGAACTTATCAAATTCTGACTTTATTCGGTAAAGATAATTTACTTTCCAATGTGAAGTTAGCGTTACTTGGAAAAATGCCACTACGTTGGAAGTGCTGGGGCTCATTCTTATCCACCGAAACACTTGATCAAAAAGCAATGAGCGTTCTTGAGATGGTTGGATTGGGCGCTAAAGCCCGCTTACCGCTAGAGCAAACTTCATATGGAGAAAAGCGCCGACTCGAAATTGCCATGGCGCTGGCACAAAATCCACAGATTCTGCTTCTAGATGAGCCACTAGCTGGCTTATCCACTGAAGAGCGGGAAACGATTACGGATTTATTAAAAGGGATTGATCGCAAGATTACGATTTTGATGATTGAGCATGATATGGAGGTAGCCTTAGCTTTCGCTGACCGTATTACGCTTTTGCATTACGGCGAGGTGATTACTACAGGCACACGTCAAGAGGTTGTCAATGATCCACGTACCAAGGAGATATATCTTGGGCAATAAACCTATTCTGACAATTGAGAATCTCAATGCCTTCTATGGGGATAGCCATATTCTGTATGACATCTCCTTTACATTAAAAAAAGATACCGTACTTGCTTTACTTGGTAGAAATGGAGCTGGTAAGACGACTTGCATTAGCTCAATCATTGGTTTCTTGCCTGCGCGAAGTGGTTCAATAGTATTAGATGACATTCAATTGCAAAATTTGTCTCCTGAAAAAATTTGTCATGCTGGGATTGGTATTGTTCCGCAAGGAAGGCGTATTTTCCCAAGTCTGACCGTTAAAGAAAATTTAGAGGTAGCGTATCAAGCCCCTCGCTCTGGCAGTTCTCGTCAGTGGAGTCTCAAGGATGTATTTTTGTTTTTCCCAAAATTGCAAGAACGTCAAGATCAGGTAGCTGGTAGTTTGTCTGGTGGTGAGCAGCAGATGCTTGCCATTGGCCGAGCTTTGATGACTAACCCTAAAGTCTTACTCTTAGATGAGCCTTCAGAAGGATTGGCACCACAAATTGTGAAAGAGGTTGGCAACATCATCGCCTCGCTAAAGCCCTTTATCTCTATTGTGTTGGTGGAGCAGAATTTAAACCTCGCTTTAAGCGTAGCAGATGAAGTCGTGCTTCTAAATGGCGGTAAAGTAGTATTTTCTGGAAGTAAAACCCTTTTTATTGAGAAGCAACAAGAATTACAAAGCCACCTTGGCGTTGAGTAAGGGAAAATCATATGGAAGCGCAATTGAAGATAGCCAAAGTAGGCCAATATGAGCTTAACTATTTAGAAGTAGGTGAGGGCCCTCCAGTTGTTTTGATTCATGGTCTAGCTGGTGACTATAGCGCCTGGACAAATCAGATTCAGTTATTCAAGAATCGCTACAAAGTGATTGCTTTTGATAATCGCGGTGCAGGTAAAAGCACTCAAATAGATGAGCCGATTAGCACTCAAGACTTGGCAAAAGATACTTTAGGTTTGATGGATCATCTAGGTATCAAGTCCGCACATATTGTTGGCAGATCAATGGGTGGTGCAGTAGCCCAGCATATGGCTCTGATAGCACCAGAGCGTGTGAAGTCCTTAGTACTTTGTGCCTCTTTTGCAATCTTAGATCCCTTAGGGCGCCGTGTTTTACTCAATATGCGTGAAGCACTCGAGTGGCGTATGAACTGGGCAGATCATGCCCGTCACTCGATACAAAATTTTGTATCGGCAGATTTTTTTAATCACAAGCAAGAACAAGTTAAAAAAATTGAAGCGCTTATTGGTGGTGAAACCCGTTTACCTGCCTGTTATATCCGTCAAAACGAAGCATGCCAAAATCAAGATACGAGCGGACAACTCGATTTAATTACCCAGCCAACCCTCATCATGGCAGGGCGCAATGATCCGATTTGCTCATTAGCGGCTACCGATATTTTGACCAAAGGTATTCCAAATTCAAAGACAATCCTTTTTGATAATGCCAGCCACTTCTTCTTGATGGAGCAGCCTGATAAATTTAATCTGGCACTTGCCGAATGGTTGGATACTCAGCCAAACTAAGCGGTATTCTCGCGTTAGGCTGCAACCTTTAGTCTAAGGCGTAAGTTATTGGTCAGTAAATTGAAGTTTGGCTAAGCGAGAATAAAGACCGCTATGTTGAATTAAATCAGCATGGGTTCCAGTCTCTATGATTCGCCCATTTTCTAGTACTAGAATTTTGTCGGCTTGCTTGACTGTGGAAAGTCGGTGAGCAATGACAATGGTAGTGCGGTGATCCATGGCAGCCTCAAGGGCCCGCTGAACGAGAAGTTCAGACTCAGCATCTAAAGCACTAGTAGCCTCATCTAGAAGTAATAGGGCGGGATTTTTTAATAGGACTCTAGCAATCGCAATCCGCTGTTTTTGGCCTCCAGATAGGCG
>CANHLB010000213.1 GCA_947461335.1 Burkholderiaceae bacterium
ATTTTTATACTGCTTGCCGATCGCGTTGATCGTGTCTTACCAACTATTCGTTCCCGTTGCAGATTATTGACTGCCCCACGTCCAGATCGCTCGCAAGGTTTAGCATGGTTACAGACTCAACTGAGCAAAATCAGTGGTCTCAAAGTCAGTGATGCTGACGTTGATACTATTTATGATGAGCAGGGCGGGGCTCCCTACTCAGCATTGGATTCTTTAATAGCCAGACATAATAAGGATGAAAAGGATGAGTTGAGCCTCTCCATCAAAGCATCCCGCTACCTTCTTCAATCGATGTCTCAAGGAGTAAGAATTAATTGGCTAGATGCTGCCGAAAAGACCCATAAAGCTCATTACGCGTATTTACTGGCAGCAATGCAACGTTGGGTTGCTGATTTGCAAAGCGTAAATCAAGGCGGCCAGCCACGCTACTACCCAAAACATCTTGCAACCCTTCAAGGCTTATCTCAAGTAGCTAGAACCCCCAAACTGCATCAGTTTTGGAAATCCCTAACTTTGGCGCGGCGTCATGAGAATCACCCTTTGGCCAATAGAATTCAGCTCGAGGCTTTGCTTTCTCAATATCAACAGGTGTTTGAAGCATAGCTCTAGCGTAGGCAGTCTAAAATAGTAAGTTATGTTTATAGACTCACATTGCCACCTCGATTTTCCGGAATTTCAATCTCGCCTGCCTGAAGTGCTTGCGAATATGGAGTCTGCTAAAGTAAGTCATGCCTTGTGCGTTTCAGTTGATATGCCTGACTTTCCTAAAGTTCTCAAGCTTGCCCAAGATCACCCACATTTGTATGCCTCAGTAGGCGTTCATCCAGACTATGAAGATACGCCGGAGCCCAGCTTGGAGTTTTTAGTTGAGACCGCCCTAAAACATCCAAAAATTATTGCGATAGGTGAAACGGGTCTTGATTACTATCGTATGGGTGATCGCAGTTATGAGTCAATGGAATGGCAAAGGGAGCGTTTTAGAACCCACATCAGAGCATCAATAGCCTCTAAAAAGCCCTTAATCATCCATACACGCTCTGCATCTGAAGATACCATCAAGATCCTCAAAGAGGAGGGCGCTGAGCGTATCGGAGGCGTCATGCATTGCTTTACAGAAAGCCTGGAAATGGCTAAATCAGCAATACAAATGGGCTTTTTTATCTCCTTTTCAGGCATTGTTACCTTCAAAAGCGCAAAGGATTTGCAGGAAACCTGCAGACAAGTACCCCTTGAAAGGCTGCTCATTGAAACAGACTCGCCTTATTTGGCCCCAATTCCTTATCGCGGCAAGATCAATGAGCCTGCTTGGGTAGCTAAAGTCGGTGAATTTATTGCGCAACTCAAAGGCGTAGAAATTGATGCTCTAGCTACCACAACATCTAATAATTTTTATGAATGTTTTCATATAGATAGGAAGTATTCATGAGAATTGAAATTAAGTATTATCGAGTTTATCTCCTATTATTTTTTGCGTTATCGCCATTTGCCTATGCTCAAACCGCTGACCAAGCTGTTGATTTTGCCAAGGCGGCTAAATTTGACAATGTATCTGAGGTTAAGTACCTGCTTTCAAAAGGGGTTACACCCAATGCTGTTGATATAAACGGTAATCCAATGCTTTTTTTGGCCATTAAAGACAATTCTGAAAAAGTGATTGATTTGCTGCTGAATGATAAGAAAATTGACGTAGATCTATCGACTAAAAACGGTGAAACCCCATTAATGATGGCATCCATACAGGGTAATTTACCCTTAGTTCAGACTTTGGTACTCAAAAATAAGGCTATGGTTGATCATATAGGCTGGACTCCATTGCATTACGCCTGTGCTAAGGGTCACTTGGATGTAGCTCAATTTCTCATTGCCAATGGCGCCATTGTTGACGCTATGAGTGCAGGTAATACAACCCCATTGATGATGGCCGTTCAGTCTGGTAATGAGCAACTGGTAAAGCTCTTATTAGATAAGGGCGCTGATCTTCAAATACGTAATAACAATGGCTTAAGCGCAATTGATATTGCAGATATTTATGACAAACCATGGATTAGTGATGGGCTTAGGTCTAGGTGGTTAAAGCTTTATAAAAAGCCTTACACTGGTCCTGTTAAGCCTAATGCAACGAAGTCCTGACATATCATAACTGCGTATAATCATTATTATGTCAAATAAGATATTTTTGTAATCACTGACTCTAAAATCCAATGTACCTGATAGACCTAATACGTAGTGCTGACCTACCCAGCTTTAGTAGCCTATTTAATCAAATCAATACTGATATGGGAAATAGCCAGGTTTGGTTCCTTCTCCTACTGGCCTGTTTTATGCTTACTGTTCATGCCATGATTGTTTTATCGATTGCCGGCACCTTCCATTGGCTAGATCAGAAGCTAGAAAATAAGAGCATCTATGGGGCTAATTTCCTATCGTATTTCATCGCGATCTTGCTCATCATTGCAGTTCATTTTGCTGAGATCATCGCCTGGACTTATATCTGTGTTGCTCTTAAAGTGTTTACAACTAATCCGCAGACTTTTTTCTTTGCGGGTGAAATGTATACAACTGTCGGATATGGTAACTACGATTTAAATGAACAATGGAAAATTTTGCCAATCATTATTTCGTTTACAGGCATATTTGCTGTGTCAATGTCTGGTGCAGCCTTATATTCAATGATGATGGCCTTATTGGGTCCCCACCCAAAACCTAAGACAGGATCCCGTTTTTAAGGCAATTTGGATGAAGGTATTGGGCTCTTTTGCTTAAATACCAACTCTAAAACTCTACCATTGGCCTCCTGGGAGCGAATTCTGCCTGGCAACCAATCAAGATCCTTGGCTAGCCAAATATCGACCTGTCGCTTATATTTATCGGTTTCACGCTGCATCAGTGCGTAATGACGATTGACTGACCTTCCTAATGCAGGAACATCATCAGAAACTGTCTCTCCATAACTCTTAAATTGCCACATTTCGAGGGTGTTGTAATCAACTACCGGTAAGGCCCGAATACTACCCGCCTCGTCAATCTTGCTATCTCCATTTAATAAGGAGGCAAGCTGGAACATCAGACTAAATCTATCCTGAGTCCCTGGAAGAATGTTTGGGGTAAATTCTGGTTTTTCTGAGAAGAACATCTGCCCTCCTCCCTTTTCATCTCTATCGAAGCGTGAATATCGAGGTGGATTGGTGCCGCGTTGAGCCCAGTAGATAGATGGGGCTATGCCATAGGCATCTACTGTGCCTCGTGACTC
>CANHLB010000214.1 GCA_947461335.1 Burkholderiaceae bacterium
AATGCGGGTTTTGAGCGAATGGACTCTAACTTCTCTTGCCACCACTTTTTAATCTTTTGGTCAGCGATAAACATATACTCAACACCAATCGTGCCGCAGTATGTTTCACGCAATGCTTGCATTAAATCACGCAAGCTCATTTCGGTTCTACCGAAAAATGTATTGCTGATATTAAAGACGATATCCATATCGCCATCAGTAAAGCCGTAAAAGGCGGGATCTAACTCAGGAATGTCCGGGCGCTCAGTGCGCTTCAAAGGGTCAATGTCTGCCCAGCGATTGCCGACGTTACGATACGCTGCTATTAACTGCTGAACTGCAACACGTTTACGACCCATGTCTGAGTTGGCTGAATCAGAAATTGTTCTGATGGGGCCTTGCTTAGCACGCTGGGCAAAAGACGCAACAATGGGTCCATGAGCAATGTCCGTTCGAGACGAACCGTCGACAGCTGGGACTTGTTTCACACTATCAAAATAAGTGCGCCAATGATCACCTACCGAAGTTGGATCGTGCAAATAGGATTCGTAGAGTTCCTCTACATAGGGTGCGTTACCGCCAAAGAGATAAGAGTTATCTCTTGATTCCTGCATCATGATGCTCACCTTTCATCGGGTTTCCCGATTCAAACTGTGGTTATAACCATTCGCTTTCCGGCTTCACCGTTTCACGAATTGATCTGTGCAAATACTGTTGCTACCCTACTAATTTAACACGATTAACCCCGGTTAGATAAAGGACTTTCTCTTATTTACGAGATTTGGGGGTATTTCCCTAGAAAGATGCGATGAATAAGAACTTTCCTACTCGGCTTTAAAGATGAGCTGACAGATTCAGATCTATTTGATTTTTATTCTCTAAATCTTCAAATGAATTAATGAAATTAAGGAATCTATGAAAATCGTTACTCCAGATATGGAATATCTCAGCACCAGACAAAGCGCCAAGATTTTGCAGGTATCACTCGGAACCGTTCAAAAGATGGTGGAATTGGGAGAATTAGTCGCCTGGAAAACACGCGGGGGGCATAGGCGAATACTCGCAAGCTCTTTAGAACAGCAACTGCAGAGACGAAAAAGGGCTATGCGACAAAAAATTAGCCAAAATTGCATTGCCATGGGCATATTTAGGCGGGTTGAAAATAGCGAGGACCTTCTCGTATCCATCCAAGACTGGCAGCTTAAGGTAGAAATGGAAGTTGCTGTAGATAGTCTAGAAGGCCTCATGAAGGCGGTTTCCATAGCGCCAGATTTGATCTTTTTGGATGCCTTGATACCGCCTGTAGAACAGGTTCATTTAATACATTATCTCAGTAAAAACAAGGACACACAGAGGATACCTATTCTAGTAGATGAAGGTTTTATCAAACTTCATCCAGGCGTTGTAGCCCTAGCAGATGAAAATATGGGACATAGGCCCCAGTTAACTGAAAACATTCAGCAAGAGCTTGAAAACGGCTTAATTGACCTAAACCCACTCATCATTGCGTACCCTGCTACTAGCTTAGAAGATGATCAAACATGGCTTCATGAAGACCGGCACCAACTGTTGGAGCCCCTATTCATAGAAGCTCTGGCCAGAAAGTGCGCCTAGAAGTCTATTTACCTATAGAAAAAGGCCGCATTTGCGGCCTTTTTCACTAACTCACCGAACGCTTAGATTAAATAGCCGCTACGGTCCTTACCTTCTATCCACTTGGGCGCTTTGCCCCGTCCAGTCCAGGTTTCACCTGTAGATGGATTGCGATACTTAGGTGCTACCTTACCGCCAGCCCCTTTAACGCCTGCCTTGCGACTAAATAAGTCTGAAGCGCTGAGTCCATATTGCTCAATAATCAATTTGGCTTTAGCAATGCCATCAGCCTTTTCACGGGCAATCACTTCTTTAATCTGTTTATCTAATTGCTCACGCTGAGCCAATAGGTCTTTATAAGAAGACATGGATATTTCTCTCCGAATAATAGGTTATTTAAAATAGCTTAATTAATACTGATTAAGCTATTTGAGAGTTGATTATATATACATTCATTTATACAGCAATATATATTATTAACCTTTTATTTAAAGGCTTATAAATATTTGCATTAATCGAGATAATCGTTATAAATATTATGGTCGATTATGGTGAATTTATCGAAATTACTACCTTCTTAAGGTAAAGGTACCGCTGGCTTTAGCAGTAATCTGCCCAGCATCATTTAATACCACAGCCTCACAGTAATGCACGGTCTTACCAGCCTTTAGAAGGCTACCCTCCACCACTATTTTGCCAATGCTAGGCCTTAAGAAGCTGGTAGTCATGTCGATCGTAATGACTCCTAAAGGATGCTTGGCCGCACTGCGCGCTGCTGCTGCCATAGCAAAGTCCAATAAAGTCATGATCAGTCCACCATGGGCAACTGCGAAGCTATTAGTAAATTCTGGTTTGAGCTCAAGACTAATGCGCGATTTACCATCTTGCGCATACCCAGGAACAACGCCCAAGTGGTCTAAGAAAGGAATGTTCAGTCCAAAGTAACTCGTTTGATTTGGATCTAGCGTTGTGGATTTGGATGCGGGGTGTTGGGTATTTGTCATGAATAAATTAAACCACTAAAACTCAATGGTCGGGGCGAGAGGATTTGAACCTCCGACCACATGCACCCCATGCATGTACGCTACCAGGCTGCGCTACGCCCCGACGAAAACCAAAATTGTATCAGCTACTATTTAGAGAGAATTTGCAGAACCGCTTGTAACTCATCTCGTAGGCGTAGCTCTCCACGCACTTCTTCAAGGCGATTGCGGGCTCCGCTGATCGTAAAGCCTTCTTCGTAAAGAAGTGCTCTGATTTTACGGATCAAAACTACTTCATGGTGCTGATAGTAGCGGCGATTACCTCGACGTTTTTGTGGGCTTAGCTGAGAAAACTCCTGCTCCCAGTAACGCAATACATGTGAGCGGACTCCACAGAGTTCCGCTACTTCACCAATCGTAAAGTAGCGTTTTGCTGGAATTGGGGGAAGTTGAGAGCTCGGAAGTGCCGAGCTTGCATCAAACTCTGTTTTCTCTAGCATGTGACTCCACTACATCTTTGAGCTTCTGACTTGCATGAAAAGTAACTACACGTCTTGCCGCTATCGGAATCATTTGGCCTGTCTTTGGATTTCGGCCAGGACGAGCCGATTTATTGCGCAACTGAAAGTTACCAAAGCCAGAAATCTTTACTTCAACACCCGCTTC
>CANHLB010000215.1 GCA_947461335.1 Burkholderiaceae bacterium
CTAGATGCGCAGCTTTTAGCTGAGGTCTATATTGCAATGACCCGTGGTCAAGAAGATCTCTCGATTGATTTGATTGACTACACTGTTGGCGCCGATGCTACCGGTCATGCCAAAGCATTGCCAACCGAATTAAAGATCCTGATGGCAAGTGATGAGGACCTGACTCAACACGAAAAGATTTTGGCTGACATTGCTAAGGCAAGTAAAAAGGACCCCGTATGGAGTCCTTTGAATGCTGCTTCTTAGTACTTAGTTTAGATTGCTGCTGCAATCGCCTTACCCAAATCATCGGTCTTAGCTGTCCCGCCAACATCAGGCGTCAATGGTGCATGTCCGGGACCAGCGATGAGGACTTTTTCAATGGCATTGAAGATGGCTTTGCCAGCCTCTGGATAGCCTAGATGGTCTAGCATCATTGCCCCACTCCAGATTTGCCCAATGGGATTGGCAATCATCTTGCCGTAAATATCGGGTGCGGAGCCATGAACTGGCTCAAATAATGATGGGAACTTGCCTTCGGGATTAATGCTTCCTGAGGGGGCTACTGCAATGGTTCCGGTACACGCAGGGCCCAAATCAGACAAAATATCGCCAAATAAATTACTTGCTACAACTACGTCAAAGCGATCTGGGTTCATCACAAAGTGAGCTGACAAAATATCAATGTGATATTTATCTGTGCGCACATCAGCAAACTTCTTAGACATTGCTTCTACACGCTCATCCCAATAAGGCATAGTAATAGCGATACCATTAGACTTAGTTGCGGAAGTAAGGTGCTTCTTAGGTCGACTCTGAGCTAAGTCATAGGCGTATTGCAAAATGCGGTCAACGCCCTGTCTCGTAAACACAGACTCTTGAATGACAAACTCACGGTCAGTATCGGGGAACATTTTGCCGCCCACGCTGGAATACTCACCTTCAGTATTTTCACGAACCACAAAGAAATCGATGTCACCTGGTTTACGATTGGCCAAGGGACATGGGATGCCGGGTAGCAAGCGTACTGGACGTAAATTTACGTATTGATCAAAACCGCGACGGAACTGAATCAAGCTGCCCCATAAAGAAACGTGGTCAGGGAGAATATCTGGCATACCTACGGCACCAAAAAAGATAGCGTCGTATTTCATTAAGGTATCAAACCAATCGTCTGGCATCATTTTGCCGTGCTTGAGATAGTAGTCACAACTTGCAAAATCAAAATAGTCAAATTGCATACCAATACCAAATTTCCGATTAGCAGCTTCTAAAGCGCGCACGCCTTCAGGTATTACTTCTTTACCAATACCATCTCCAGGAATGACAGCAATTTTTGGGTTCTTAAAGATTTTTTTAGCGTTCATGATGGTCTTAAAAATTAGATTTGTTATTTAGTTTGATAAAAGATATTGCATTAAAACTAGCTAATTGCTCGGCGGATTTCGTCTGGAGCTTTCTTGGCACCCTTAGCAACAGAGTCACTATCGTACTCTGTGGTGTTCTCGATCGTTTCAGGGGCGGCCTCTTGCATACGAATATTATCCTTCGGGCAAATAGGGGCGCCATAACTTGCCCATTTTTTGAGCAATGTAACCTCGTAGCCACACTGCCCACATTTGGCTTTGCTTCTGCTTGCATTGCTAGGTCGTGGTGGTGGAAAATTGATGGCCTGATGGGGATATGGGCCGAGTTCTTGACTAATCATCATCAGGCGTACAGTCAGCTCCTCTGTGGCATGAGCCAGTCTTGCGGGACCTTCTAGGCCTACTGTCTGCGCAATGCCCTTAAAGTCCTCCCCATGGCCGCTAAAGCAGTCATCTACAGCATGACAAAGCTCATGCACCAGAGTATCTAGCAACTGCACTGGATCATCGATCTTGGGAGATATAAAGATCTCATTTACGCCCCCACCAGAACGTTCTCTTGGCCAGCATTGGCCTAAGGTGGTTCTAGGGCTGCTAGAGGCTGGAAAACCACAGGAAACTTTGACTGGTGGGATTGCATACCCTGCCTTGGAAAATACTGGCTCTAGGTGTTTGACGGCATCCTGTAACCAGGCTTCTCGAAATGAATGTTGCTTCATTGTTATGCTTACTTTTACAAATTATCTGATGAATTAAAACGCTAAAATGCGATCATACGCCACCAATCGTAGAATAGGGATATGAAAGATCTGGAAAGCCTTAGTGCATCTCAAGCAGCAAAAGCCTTAGCAAGACGTGAAATCAAAGCCACGGATTTGCTCCTCTCGTGTCTAGACCGCATCGGTCAAAGAGAAAGCATCGTGAAAGCCTGGGTCAGCCTTGGCAAAGAAAATGCCTTGTCTCGAGCTAAAGCACTCGATAAGGGTGCCACTCAAGGTTTATTGCATGGGATCCCCATTGGCGTTAAAGATTTATATGACACCTATGACTTGCCCACCGCGTATGGATCTCCGATTTATGCTGATCACTATCCTAGTGCAGACGCTGTCTCGATAGCGCTCATGCGCCAAGCTGGCGGAATTATTTTAGGTAAAACAGTCACTACAGAGTTTGCTACATTTCAACCTGGAGTTACTACCAACCCCCATAACAGTAAACATACACCCGGTGGATCTTCAAGTGGCTCTGCTGCAGCGGTTGCCGACTTTATGGTGCCACTAGCAACCGGTAGCCAAACTGCAGGATCGATTATTCGTCCAGCATCCTATTGTGGTGTTGTCGGTTTTAAGCCCAGCATTGGAAAAATTAGCATTGCCGGTGTCAAGAGCCTATCTCTCTCACTCGACACCTTAGGCTGCTTTGGTAGGAGTGTTGAAGATGTTGCGCTCGGGGTTGCAGCCATGAGTGGCGATCATGCCATGGCAAAGGTGGAAGAGTTGCATAACAAGCCCCGTATTGGTATCTGTAAAACTGCTAATTGGTCTTTTGCACATAAAGAAACCGCAACTGCACTGGCAGTTGCAAGGCATGCTGCAGAAACTATTAGCAAAGGAGTAGTTGGTGATATCAAACTTGCAAAAGCATGTCATGGCTTAACTCAAGCTCAAACCAATATCATGCTCTCTGAAATGTCCCGTAGCTTGCTCTTTGAACGCGTACACTTTGCTAAAAAAATTAGTCCTTTAGTTAGCAAGATGCTAAGCGATGGTTCACAAATTACTTATGAGCAATATACCAAAGACTTACTCATGGTTGAGCGAGCCAAAGCCTCTGTTGCTGAACTATTTAA
>CANHLB010000216.1 GCA_947461335.1 Burkholderiaceae bacterium
CACACTTTGATTGAGTTAGATGGAACCCATAACAAGGCTCGACTCGGTGCTAATGCAACTCTAGCAGTTTCTATGGCTGTCGCAAGAGCTGCAGCGGAAGAATCTGGTTTACCTTTATACCGCTACTTTGGGGGTTCTGGAGGAATGCAGCTACCTGTGCCGATGATGAATATCGTCAATGGCGGTGCTCATGCTAATAACAGCTTAGATATCCAAGAGTTTATGGTAATGCCTGTTGGCGCTGAAAACTTCCGTGACGCTCTCCGTTGTGGCGCTGAAATCTTTCATGAATTAAAGAAAATCATTGGTGCTCAGGGTATGCCAACTACTGTGGGTGATGAAGGTGGTTTTGCACCGAACTTTAAAAGCAATCACGAGTGCTTGCAAACGATTATGAAAGCCATTGAAGGCGCTGGTTACCAAGCCGGAGAAGACGTATTGTTGGCCTTAGATTGCGCCGCAAGTGAATTTTATAAAGATGGCAAGTATCATCTTTCTGGTGAAGGTTTACAACTCAGTTCTAGTGAGTTCTCAGATTACCTTGGTAATTTAGCCGATCAATTCCCAATCGTTTCCATCGAAGATGGTATGCATGAGAGTGATTGGGATGGTTGGGCTGATATCACACAGAAGCTTGGTAAAAAAATCCAATTAGTTGGCGATGATTTGTTTGTAACTAATACGCGCATTTTAAAAGAAGGTATTGAGAAGGGAATTGCTAACTCTATTTTGATCAAGATTAACCAGATCGGCACCTTAACCGAAACATTTGCTGCAATCGAGATGGCAAAACGCGCCAATTACACTGCAGTTATTTCTCACCGATCTGGTGAAACAGAAGATAGCATCATTGCCGATATCGCTGTAGGCACAAATGCAGGACAGATTAAGACTGGCTCCTTATCACGATCTGATCGTATTGCTAAGTACAACCAGCTGTTGCGCATTGAAGAAGATTTGGGTGATATTGCGACTTATCCAGGTAAATCTGTTTTCTATAACTTAAAGCGCTAAGCCCAGATAAGCTCTATTTCTTATGCGTATCGTCATCTACTCCATGCTGGTGTTGCTTATCGCAATCCAGTACCCGCTTTGGCTGGGTAAGGGTGGATGGTTTAAGGTTTATGAAATGGAAAAGCAAGTAGAGCTGCAAGAAGCTAAAAACAGTCTTTTGGCTCTTCGTAATGCAAAGCTCGCTGGTGATGTTAAAGACTTAAAAGATGGTACACGCGCGATCGAAGAGCGAGCCAGGGCCGAGCATGGCTTAATCAAAGAAGGTGAATTTTTTGTACAAATTTTGCCAGCAGAAAAAGCTGCTGCTACACCCTCTGATGAAGGCCTCAAATCGGCTAAGCAATAATGGCTAGTGGCCGCTTGATGGCGGTCTTGTGGCATCACTTAGTAATTCTGTTTTAAAAACCTGTAAACAGTCGACTGCATCAAATCGGTAGGGCTTTGCGCAAAATTCGCAAATCGTCTCGACTGCACCTTGCTCAGCAAGAATGCTTTGAACCTCTTCTTCACCAAGCATTCTTAATACATCTGCTACTTTATTGCGAGAGCACCTGCATGAAAAGCGAATTTGACGCGGCGAAAAGCTACGAACACCATTTTCTGTAGACTCCTCCAGAAATAAACGTCTTAAGATCGTTTTGGGAGGAAGTGAAAGGAGCTCTTCATTAGTGATGGTCTCACCTAAAGTTTGAATACGAGTCCAGCCTTCAGCTGCTGTTTGTGCGTCTAAATGTACATGTCCACCTGAATCAGGTAGGCGTTGCAGTAAAAGCCCCCCAATGTGAGTATCGTTCGATGCCAGCCAAATTCTGGTATCCAATTGTTCTGAATTTTGCATATATAACCCAATGGCCTCTGCTGCACTAGAGACCGGTTTAAAGAGCTTACCGTGCTGCTGCTGGAGGGCAACTATTCCTTGGTAGGGTGGTTGCCCAGGCTCTCTCTCAGAAGGGTCTAGTGTGATTACGAGCCTACCGGAGTTGCTTGCATCCAATAACTCACCCAAACTTGCATCGGAAGCGATTTTGGATGGATCAACAGAAAGCTTGACTGTAGCTCTCATAGATAGGTCTGATTTGCACTCAACCACGAGAAGCTGAATTGGACCCTTACTTTGTGCCTGGATAATGAGGGTACCGTCAAACTTCAAGCTGGCGCTTAATAAGGTGGCAGCTCCAACAAAATCCCCTAAGATACGACGCACAGCTAGTGGATCGTTACGGCGCTCCAGAACAGCCTGCCAAGCAGTGCTGATGGACACAATTTCCCCGCGTACAGGGGCTCCATCGCAGATAAATACTAGTAATTCATTCATAGTTCAAAGTATCCACGTTTTTCAATTTTGCCGTCAATTAGCCTGACCTGAGATAATGCAGTTTATGCATATCCGTACACGTTTCGCCCCAAGCCCCACGGGCTTTATTCATTTAGGCAATTTACGCAGCGCGCTCTATCCATGGGCTTTTGCACGCCACAATAAAGGTGATTTCATTCTGCGCATTGAAGACACCGATCTTGAACGCTCTTCGCAAGAAGCGGTAGATGTCATCATTGAAGGCATGGCTTGGTTGGGGCTTGATTTAGACGAGGGCCCTATCTATCAGATGCAGCGTATTGATCGCTATCGTGAGGTCGTCAAAGAAATGCTAGAAAAAGGGCTTGCCTATCCTTGCTATATGAGCGAAGAAGAGCTCAATCGACTTCGTGATCAACAAATGGCCAATAAAGAAAAGCCACGTTATAACGGTTTGTGGAGACCTGAGCTAGGAAAAACTTTGCCAGCAATTCCGGAAGGTGTTGAACCAGTGATTCGCTTTAAAAATCCCATTGGAGGCTCAGTCATATGGGATGATGCCGTAAAAGGAAAAATTGAAATAAGTAATGATGAGCTTGATGATCTGGTCATTGCAAGACCTGATGGCACGCCAACTTATAATTTTTGCGTAGTAGTGGATGATTTAGATATGAAAATTACCCATGTGATTCGGGGTGATGATCACGTGAACAATACTCCACGTCAAATCAATATCATGAAAGCCTTAGGGGGTCATCCTCCTATCTATGCACATTTGCCCACAGTCTTAAATGACTCTGGCGAGAAGATGAGCAAACGGAATGGCGCTATGAGTGTGCGTGAATATCAAAAAGCAGGCTACCTCCCAGAAGCAATA
>CANHLB010000217.1 GCA_947461335.1 Burkholderiaceae bacterium
ACGAACCCGTTGAGTGATTTTGCAGGAACATCATTGTTAATCGCCACGATGAGGGGGGCTGAACCAAAATACCCAATTGGAGTAAAGGCAGTTTCTTGGTTGTAAGGTAAATTTTTAACTAAGCTTTTAAGAGCGGCATTGGTACTATTAGTGCCAAATAAGATGGTGTAGCCATCTGCTGGAGCTTTAGCAACTAGGTCGGCTCCAATCAGGCCATTGGCCCCAGGTCGATTTTCAATGACAACGGGTTGACCTAATAGCTCGCTCATTTTGGCAGCATAAGCACGACCAATTTGATCAGTTGTACTCCCTGGGGCGAAAGGAACAATAGCCTTAATAGGTTTTGTTGGGTAGCCATCAGCCATTGCCAATGGACTACTCAAAGCGATGAATAGACTAGCCCAAAGCCGTATTAGAAAGCCCAAGATTTGATTATTTTGCATATTACCTCCATCTGTTTTCGTTAGTGTAGCGGGTCTTTCTCCTTTGAGGCGAGTAGAATGAGTTCACGTTTTTACTGACTCTTTATGCGCTTTCGATCGACTGGTTATACCCCTCTGATGCTCATGGCACAAACTTGTGCCTTATTGGGCTTTGCTTGCTACGCAGTGGTTTTAACCACCCTGCAGGAAGAGTGGCATTTAACTAATCTCGAGTCTGGACTGATTGCTAGCGCATTCTTCTTTGGTTATATGCTGGCTGTTCCCTTGGCAACCGCTCTGACAGATCGGGTAGATGCCCGTAAGGTGTATTTGATTGGTGGCATTTCAGCTACAGCTGGTTTATTAGGCATGGGTCTTTTTGCCTATAACTTTTGGACAGCCTTATTTTTCATGGCGATCAATGGTGCTGGTTTAGCAGGCACCTATATGCCCGGCCTCAAAATCTTATCAGACCGAATCAAGTCAGGTGAGCTTACAAGACACATTGCTTTTTATACAGCTTTCTTTGGTATTGGGACTGGATTTTCTTATTTATGTTCCGGTTGGATATTAAGCGCTCTTGGTTGGCACTATGTATTTGGCATTATTTCTCTTGGACCATTCACAGCATTTTTGATTGTCTTACTTCTGATACCTCCGCTCCAGCATGAGAAGTGGAAGGGTTCTGTGAAAATCCGTTTGCATGATATTTTTCCAGTGGATAAATGGAAGTTGGTATTGCAGGATAAAAAAGCCTCTGGCTTCATTTTTGGCTATACCGCTCACTCCTTGGAGTTATTTGCTTCTAGAAGTTGGCTGGTAGCCTTCTTTGCATTTTGTACTGCAGTATCTGGGGAATCATTTTTCTTAGCAGCAACTACATTGGCGGGAGTTATTAATTTCTTTGGCGTGCCTTCATCTATTCTTGGTAATGAAATTGCATTACGGGTAGGGCGCCAAAAGTGGGTATGTATTGTGATGTGTACAAGTGCAGTCTTAGGCATATCCTTAGCCCTATCTACTGGCCATTCATGGTGGTTGATTGTTGCTCTAGCTATTGGACATGCTATCTTTATCATGGCTGATTCTGCAACCTTAACCGCAGGTCTTGTGATTAGTGCACAAGAAAATATTAAAGGTGCAGCCATGGGCTTGCATTCTTTGCTGGGGTTTGGCGGCGGTATGTTGGGGCCTGCACTCTTTGGCTTCGTGTTGGATATATCTGGATCACGCACATCTCAAGTTGCGTGGGTCTGGGCATATGTCGCAGTTGTCATGTGGGGCGTTCTATTTGTTCTCTATGAACGTCGTAATGGCTGGGTAGGTAAAGAGGCTCAATGAGTCATTCTCTTGCTTGCTATCACTGCTCAAGCATCATTTCTCCAGCGGACTTAGTTCAAGCTAATTTAAGTGGCATTAACCGAAGCTTTTGTTGCCCTGGCTGTATGGCTATAGCACAGACCATTCATGGTGAAGGCTTAGAGGTCTTTTATGCGAGACGCATTCAATCGAGTGAAAAGCCTGCTGCTTATTTAGCATTAAATGAAATTCCAGAAAAACTGAAGCCTTACGATGATCCTTCTCTACGAAATCGCTTTACGCGTCCCCTTGAGGAAGCTGATGAGTTAGAAACTACCTTACGTTTAGAAAAAATTCGCTGTGCTGCCTGTGTATGGTTATGTGAGCAACATTTACGTCGCATTAATGGTGTGAAGGATGTCCAAGTTAATTACGTCACACAGAAAGCCATGGTTCGCTTTTCACCAGATAAAACGAGCTTAGCGAGATTGCTTTTTGAGATTGAACGAATAGGTTATGAGGCCTGGCCTTTTGAACCATCTCTGTCGATAGAGCGAGCTAAAAAAGAGAGGCGTCAATTACTCACAAGGTTGGGCGTCGCAATGCTTGGCATGATGCAAGTCATGATGTACGCCTGGCCTACTTATATTGACGCAGATATTACTCCTGAGTTTGATTTGTTATTGGGGTGGACTAGTTGGGCCTTGACTGTGCCAGTGATTGTGTATTCGGCCGGACCGATATTTCAGGCTGCATGGCGCAGTATTCGGTCGTTTGAACAAACCCATCTATTAGGTATGGATGTACCGATTGCGCTTGCGCTTGCATTGGCATTTATTGCTGGAACCATCAATTTAATGACTGGTGCCGGGCAGAGTTATTTTGACTCTATAACAATGTTTGTTACATTTATCTTAGCAGCGCGTTATGTGGAATTATTAGCAAGGCAAGATGCACAGGGCGGAGCTGAAGCTCTCGCTAAGCAATTACCCGCAACTTGTGAACGCGCCCTAAGTTATCCAGCATCGCGAGAGATTGAGGCAGTACCTGTTGTTAATTGCAATCCCGGTGAGGTACTTAGGATTTCACCAGGTGAAGTTGTGCCTGCAGACGGTATTCTGATTGAAAATCCCAGCGCCCTAGATGAGTCATTGCTCACTGGAGAATCTAAGCCTGTAGAAAAAAAAATTGGCGACCTTGTCTATGCTGGAACTCATAACATCCTCAATCCATTGTTTATGAGAATTCATGCAGTAGGGCAATCCACTCGTATTGCAGGGATCGCATCGCTTCTTGATCAAGCATTATTGGCAAAGCCAGTGATGGTTAGTCTTGCAGAAAAATGGGCGGCTTATTTCGTAGGATTTCTTTTGCTAAGCGCATTTATTTCATCTGCCATATGGTGGTATTTTGACCCAAGCAAGGCATGGACTG
>CANHLB010000218.1 GCA_947461335.1 Burkholderiaceae bacterium
CGCAGCTATCTTGTACGCCATGGGTAATTCAAGTGGTTTATTGGGCATTCCGACCGGAAAAGAATTAGAGATTCATTGGTCGCATCGATTGATTCAAGCGCTGAGCGAAGCCTGTCGGGTGCAGGCTGTTGTCACTATTGCCTTACTGCCAATGACGCTATATTGGTTTTACCAGGTATCACTGGTTTCACCGATTGCAAACGCTTTTGCGATACCAATAGTAAGTTATGTAGTAACTCCATTAGCGATTGCTGGTGCATTATTACCTGATTTTATTGGGAGATGGCTGCTGCTACCGGCACATACAGCAATGGAGTATCTAGCCCTGGCTCTTGAGTGGATGGCTAGTTGGACTTGGGCCATCGTTTGGTCTAGGCAACCAGCGTGGTGGGTATTGCTGTTATCAGCCATTGGAATTATTTACGCCATTCGATCTGGGTCATTGGGGAGTAGTTGGCGTCGACGTCTACTAGCCTTATGTTGTATTACGCCATTATTGATTTATCCGCCTAATGTTCTGAACGAAAGTTCATTAAGCGCTGGAGAATTTAAAGTGACCGCTTTAGATATTGGTCAAGGGACGGCTGTATTAATCGAGACTGCCACTAAAAGAATTTTGTATGACACTGGCCCTATTCAGGGCAAGAAAGATGACGCCGGACAGCGGGTGATTCTGCCTTACCTACGAGGTAGGGGCATTGATCAAATTGATCGTATGGTGATTAGTCATAGCGATAGTGATCATATTGGTGGTGCAGCAGCATTATTAAAATCCATTCATTTTGATTTCATGATGGGTTCGTTGCCAAGCGCTAATCCGCTACTTAAAGATCTTCAGTCTAGAAGGATTCCAAGCATCCCCTGTCGATATGGGCAACGCTGGATCTGGGATGGCGTCGAGTTCATTATTTGGCACCCGCAGGAAGAAACGCTTTTTGAGGATCAATATTCTAGAAAACCCAATGAAATGAGTTGCGTTTTGGAGGTGCGTAATCAGCATGCTTCATTCTGGCTGACGGGTGATATCGAAAAACAAGCTGAATCTGAAATCGTCAATCGGCTGAATCCGAATAGCTTGCGAGAAATTGGTAGTAGAAAGCTTGTATTCATGGCACCCCATCATGGAAGTAAAACCTCATCTTCGCTCGATCTACTTAAAAAATTAAGCCCTGATCAGGCTTTTGCGCAAAATGGTTATCGCAATCGCTATGGTCATCCGCACCCCTTAGTGACTGAGCGTTATCAAAGTTTGCATATCCCCTTTTTTCAGACCCCAAATACGGGTGCTCAGATATGGTTTTTTGATAAAAGAGGTAGTTCTACCTTACGCTTTTGGAGGCATGATATAAAGCGTTTATGGCACAGAAAGAGTGATAATTAAGCTACATATCACTTATGACATTTAATGCATTGAAAAGGCTAAAGACATGAATAAATTATTTGCACCATGTTCATTTGTTGTGATCGCAGCTCTTGGTTGCGCTGGTGCTAATGTGCGCCCTTTAGTAGATATGAAGGGGGTCAATAATTCAGCCTACGAAAAGGATTTACAAGAATGCCAGGCGTATGCAAAAGAGCAATCTGGTATGGGTGAGACCGCAGCTAAAGGTGCGGGGGCTGGAGCTGTAGTGGGTGGCCTATTAGGTCTTGTGACGGGAGGTAACGCCACTGGAATTGCTCAGGCTGCAGGTGCAGGGGCAGTCATCGGCGCTGCTGGTGGTGCTTTTACCGGTAACCAAGGGCAAGAAGCAGTGGTTAAAAGATGTTTAAGTGGTAGGGGTTATAAAGTTCTTAACTAAATTTCTAGATGCTCAGGCGGCAAGCCCGCCTGATATCGCTCATACATTTTGATGTAAGCCGATTCAATCTGATCAGTAGAGAGCTGAGTATTAAATAATGGGGACGTCAACCGATTTTGTTGTAACTTTTCTTTTAGGACCTTGAGCTTTTCTGGATTCTTGGCCAGATCAATAGCTAAAGCTTCATATTCATTCAGGCTTTTTGCAATGAGTTCAGGCATATCAATAGCACTAAGCAAGCTAGCGGCTACTCGGCCAGCAAAGGTTTCCCCTAGGATAGTAAGAACTGGTAAGCCAACCCAGAGCGCATCACTAGCAGTGGTGTGGGCATTACAGGGAACAGTATCGATAAAGAGATCTGCCACACGATGTCTTGCAAGATGCTCTGGTAAATCTAGCCTGCCTGCAAAGATTAAGCGTTCTTCAGATAGACCTCTCGATTGAGCTTCTTTAATGAGATTGGCTTTAGCAAGAACGTTGTCTTCCAAAAGCCAAAGCACACTTCCAGGTACCGCTTTAAGGATGCGCGCCCAACTGTCAAAGATTTGCGGTGTGATTTTGAGATTATTGTTAAAGCAGCAATAGACAAACCCATTTTCTGGAAGGGCGAGTTCAGTTCGAGTCAAGATCCTCTCTGAGACCTTGCGCTTACTGTCATTGACCTGATAGCTATTGGGTAAGTAAACAATTTTTTCCGTAAAGAAGGGTTGATTCTCTTCAGGGATGATGATGTGATCGGCAATGATGTAATCGATATAGTTGGCACCCATGCTAGCAGGGTAGCCTAAATAGTTCACCTGAATGGGCGCAGCTCTATGAGAGAAGATGCCAGTTCGACAGTGGGTTGTATAGCCCTTGAGGTCAATTGCAATATCAATTCCCATCTCTCTAGAGAGCTCTGCTACCTGTTGATCCGTCATGGAATTGACATCGATGAATTGATCAAATGCATTGACTAATCGCTGATGCATTTGATCATTTGAATTCGGGCTAAATGAAAAAGCAACTATTTCAAAAAGTTCTTTGTTATGTAGTTCAAAGAACTCAGCCATCAAAAATGCAGTTGCATGATTGTAAAAATCATACGAGTAATATCCAATTTTGATCTTTTTATTTTTTACTTTACTTGAAAAAAGAGCCTGGCTTGTTCTTTCTGGGTATTGATGCGTAGTAAATAACTGGGCGGCCTTAAGGTTAGATTCTTCGGAGTTTGAGAGTAAAAGCCATGCAAATGGAGGGATAACACTAATGCCATCGGCAATCATTTGATTGATGTATTTAATATCTTGGTCAAAGCTGCTCCAGTCACATATTGTTGATTTGGCGTGAACTAAAGAGCCGAAGATGC
>CANHLB010000219.1 GCA_947461335.1 Burkholderiaceae bacterium
AAAAAGGTATTGGATTCTTCCAAAGCCAATTTCATCATCAACGCCTCTGCTTATACTGCGGTGGATAAAGCAGAAACTGAACCAGAACTAGCATTTGCTGTGAATGCACGAGCACCAGAGCTCATGGCGCAATATGCTGCAGAGCACGGCGCTACATTCTTCCATTATTCGACGGATTATGTTTTTGATGGCAGCAAAGCAGGCTTTTATCTTGAGGATGACCAGCGCAATCCGCTCGGTGTTTATGGCAAGAGTAAAGCTGCTGGGGAGATTGCGATTGAGAAAGCGTTTGTAAACTCTAAAAGCCAATACGCGATCTTCCGCACAAGCTGGGTATATGGTGATGGTGGTAACTTCATTCGGACTATCTTACGTCTAGCAAAAGATCGTGAAGAGTTAAAAATCATTCATGACCAGCATGGTGTGCCAACGAGTGCGCAGTGGCTTGCCAAAACCACTTTAGAGCTTGCCTTGGATAATAATCAATTAAGAAAATTTACTTCGGGCATTTATCATGCTGTCCCTAGTGGTGTGACGACTTGGCATGGTTTAGCTTGCTTGGCGGTAGATGTCGCATTAAAGGCCGGTGCCAGCTTAAAAGTAAATCCAAGGCTCATAAGACCCATTTTGGCTGTTGAGTACCCGCTGCCAGCCCCTAGGCCTATGAACTCTAGAATGGATACAGAGAAGCTTCGTAAAGCAATCGCTCGTGATAGTGATGTGTCAAAATTACAGCAATGGAGTGGGTCGTGGGAGGCAGGTGTCCAGACATACGTGCAAGCACTGGTTAAAGACGGCCTTATTTAAAGGATTAAGGGAATGACGGTAAATCGCAAGGGAATTATTTTGGCTGGTGGGTCTGGGACGCGTTTGTATCCAGTTACTCAAGCTGTTTCAAAGCAGTTGATGCCGGTGTATGACAAACCCATGGTGTATTACCCATTAACGACGTTGATGCTTGCTGGTATTCGGGATGTCTTGTTAATTTCTACACCACATGACACACCGCGTTTTACAGAACTCTTGGGTGATGGTTCGCAATGGGGACTCAATATTGAGTATTGCGTCCAACCCTCACCAGATGGTCTTGCCCAAGCCTTTACATTAGGCAAAAACTTTGTTGGCAACAACCCAAGCGCTTTAGTCCTTGGCGACAATATTTTTTATGGCCACGAACTCGTCGATCAATTAGATAGTGCTAATAATAGAAGTGTAGGCGCTACTGTCTTTGCCTATCACGTGAATGATCCTGAGCGTTATGGTGTTGTAGAGTTCGATAAAAGCTACAAAGCACTTTCGATTGCAGAAAAGCCGCTGCAGCCGAAAAGTAACTATGCAGTAACAGGCTTATATTTTTACGATAATCAAGTTTGTGATATCGCTGCATCCATTAAGCCCAGTGCCCGTGGCGAGCTAGAGATCACGGATGTGAACCGCGTGTATCTCGAAAAGAACGAACTGAGCGTAGAGATTATGGGTCGCGGTTTCGCTTGGCTTGATACTGGGACACACGATTCTTTATTGGACGCAGCAGGATTTATTGCCACCTTGCAAAAGCGCCAGGGCTTGATGGTGGCTTGCCCTGAAGAGATTGCTTATCGTCAAGGCTGGATTAGTGCTGAGGCAGTCCAAAAAGTGGCAGCTCAACTGAGTAAGAATAGCTATGGTCAATATCTCAGTAAAATTTTGAAAGAGCTCAATACTGCTCCACAGCCTATTAGCTTGTCGCCAAAGAGATCAGTTTAATGCCAAGTACTTCTAAAATTACGATCACCCCTACTGCTATTCATGATGTATTCGTAATAGAGCCAAAGGTTTTTGGTGATGAGCGCGGTTGGTTCACAGAATCATTTAATGCCATTGATTTTGCTGCCGCAACAGGTTTAGATGTCGAGTTTGTGCAAGACAACCATTCCTTTTCACGCCAATGGACTTTGCGTGGATTGCACTATCAACTAGAACAGACCCAAGGTAAATTGGTGAGAGTAGTAGCTGGTAGTGTTTATGATGTTGCGGTTGATATTCGTCAAGATTCACCAACGTATGGTAAATGGGTTGGAGTTGAGCTGAGCGCTCAGAATCACAAACAACTTTGGATTCCGGCAAAGCTAGCGCATGGTTTCTTGGTACTTTCAGAAACAGCCGAGTTTTTATACAAAACTACGGATTACTACCACCCCCAAAGTGAAGCCTGTCTGGCATGGAATGATCCCACTATTCAAATTGAGTGGCCATTGCCAGCAGGCGTGATGCCCAATATGAACGCCAAGGATTCAGCAGGCCTACTTTGGGATGCGGCCCCCAAGTTTTAAGCTCCGATGAGCAATCTCACACAATCACCCAAAATCCTTTTGGTAAAACTCTCCTCTTTAGGGGACGTACTTCATAACTTACCAATTGTTTGGAATTTACGCGCACGCTTACCTGATGCGCAAATTGATTGGGTGGTAGAAGAGGGCTATGTTCACTTACTGACCCCTCTTTTATCTAACCGAGGATTTAGAGGTATAGATCGCATCATTCCATTTGGATTGCGTCGTTGGAAAAAAAATCTTCTTCAACTATCTACCTGGAAGCAATTCTTTTCCTTTAAGAAAGAATTGCAGTCGGTTCAATACGATGTCATTATTGAGACTCAAGGTTTATTGAAGTCTGCTTTAGTGTGCGCCTTGGTAAATAAGTCGCCTAATGTAGTGGTTGCTGGGCTTGCAAATGCTACTCAATTTTCTGGTTATGAGCCGATTGCTAGATCTTTCTATAACCAATGTGTTCAAGTTCCCACTCAATGCCATGCAGTCGATCGTTCGCGCCAGGTGATGTCTTCTTCATTCAATTGGCCGCTATTGGATCGTTCTGATACTCCACAGTTTTATCCTGAAAGTTTTATAAAGTCCTTAGCTGAAAAAGCAACACTATCTATTCAGAAGCCCTATGTCTTATGTTTTCATTCAACAGCAAGAGAAGCAAAGCGGTGGTCAAACAGCAACTGGGTAGCACTGGGTAAAGCGCTTTCTGAGCGTGGTTATCA